>DATDVX010000001.1:0-11874 GCA_035289885.1 Candidatus Nanoarchaeia archaeon
CAAGCTTATATAGTTTTTGCACATCTTTGTTTATATAGACTGCTTCGCTTCCGGAAACGATCATAAATTCCCCTTTCAGGCCTTTTGTGAACAAGGAGACGCTGGTTCTGAGGCCAAAGCCACGTTCTTCGTCCTTTGTTGAAATGCCTTGCAAGGCTTCTAGGATTGCCGATCTGTCTTCCATATCAAAGCCTGCTTTCTTGTAGCTCCCTTCAATCGTGATGCCATTATCAAAGATAGCTATCACGCTAAATTTTTTGGTCGCGTATCTTTGGGCAAAGATATACGCCTTGCTAAATTGCGAATGTTCATAAATATTATCAGTCATCTCTGCCAATAAATAGGCGAATGCATCTATTCCTCCCATGTCTTTTCCCCTATTGCAGAGTTTTTGTATGCGTTCAAGCAGTAACGTTACCTGGTCTCTTTCTTCTGGAAGTTCAACAACAGGCATATATGACTTGTCAGTCTTGGAAAAAGAACCTCGTCTGCCAGACATGATTTCAAAATATTTTCTTACAGAATCATTTCGAGGCAACCGCACTTCAATGTTTGAGCTATTCAAAAACGCGATTAATGGAACCATCGTTGTCGGAAAGAACCATGTTTCAGATGAAAGATCAAGTTTCCCGTCCTTGAGTCCTTGTTCCTTGAACTCACAGAATCTTTTATATTCTTTGATTAGATTTGATGTTTCTTCAGCCATAAGCGTATTAGCATACTTTTTGATATATAAAATATTGCATGTCCTCATCCGTAAATCTTCCGGAAAATCTCGAGCAAAGTATATATTTCAAATATTCTCTCTTCCAATAATGCAAACAGGAAACCTTAAAAGTAAGAAAATTCTTACTTACCCTATGGAAGCTAAGATAATCAAGGTTACTGACAAAGGGCAGATCGCCTTGCCTGTAAGGCTCCGTGAATCAGCAGGCATTTCAGAAGGCGACAGCGTGTTGGTAGTCCAGGAAGGCAGTTCAATCCTCATCCAGAAGGTAAGCAAGGACAAGTTCAGGGATTTGCTCAAGCATTCCGAGTCTGTTGCAAGAAAATTCTGGAGCAGCAAGGATGATGACGTCTGGGACAAGCTTTAGGCAGAAGGACATAGTTGTGGTTCCATTGCCGTTTTCAGATCTTAGTTCTGCAAAGCAGAGGCCTGCGTTGATATTGTCAAATGATGCTTATAACTCTTCATGCGGTGATGTCCTGGTTTGCGGAATAACTTCCAATTTGAAGGATGCGTCATATTCAACACTTATCGATATAAATGATTTTAAGCAGGGATCCTTGCCGGTCCTAAGCAGAATAAAGGCAGATAAGATATTCAGTTTGGATAAGTCAATCATAAGGAAGCGTGTTGCAGTCTTGTCCGAAGAGAAATTCGAAGAGGTCAAGAGCATAGTAGTTTCTCTGATGAGTTAGTGCATGAAGAGTTCTTGAAACTTTTCTATAGCTCAGGAAATCCGGAAATCTTCCGGAAAAATCATAGCAGTTCTTATTAACAAGCAGGCATTCTTTCTTATCATGGGTGTAGAAACCTTTAAATATACTGAAGAATACCAAGGTATACCTATGGAAATAACTACAATAAAATTGGAGCAGAAAACCAAGCAGGAATTGGACCAGTTCCGCGAGTACAAGGATGAATCCTACGGCATGATCGTCAGGAAGCTCCTCCATATCGTGCGGCTGGCGAAAAAAGAGCCGAAACTGAGCCAAAAGACGATCGAAGAGATCGAACTGGCTAGGGCGAGGATAAAGGCAGGGGACTTCTACACTCTTGAAGAGGTCGAGGCCATATTAGGGAAGAAGAAAGCTACAAGGTAATATTGGACAGGCAGGCGGTCAAGTTTCTGGAAGGTCTTCCTTCAGGCTTATCAGGAAGGATTGCAAAAAAACTGAGGATTGCAGCGTCAAATCCGTTTTTCTTCTTCGAGCATCTCGAGGAAAGGTCTGATTACAAATTGAGGGTAGGTGATTATAGGTTGATAGCTGATATTGACAGGTCATTGAGGCAGATTCATGTCACTAAGATAGGGCATAGGAAGAATGTGTATGATTAATAATCAATCGCGCATTCATACTAAGGAAACACTCACCCAACTATGCCTATCAACTCATCAAAGCTCTTTATCCTGTAGTCAGGTTTGATGATTTCCTTGCTTCCTCTCTTGCTTCCGTAGCTCTGGTTCCCGTACTCAGCAAGGCAGGTCTTCATCCCGACATTCCCGGCTCCTATTACGTCCTTCTCTATCCAATCGCCGACCATCATCATCTCCCCAGGCTTGAACCCGCTCATCCTTATCGCGATCTTGAAAGGCAACGGATGCGGTTTCCTCCTGCTGCAGTCCTCCAACGCTATCATGAAATCGAAATACTTGTCAATGCCCATCCCGACCAGCCTCTGCCACGCTTTCATCCTTGGAGCGTCAGTTATGACCCCCAGCTTCAATCCATCTTCTTTCAGCTTGGCAAGAGTCTCCTCGACTTTTGGGTATGGCACTATCCGCTTGCTCCACTCGTTCTTGTAGGCAACGATACCATGGGCTATTATCCTGTAGTCGATTTTCCCGTGGTTCTCCATGAATTCCTGGAAGATGAACCTCTCTTCATAGCCTCTCTTGTCATAGATGGCATAAATCTCTTCCAGTGCCTTTTCTTTCCTCATCTTCAGCCCGGCTTTTATCATCGCGTCAACTGCCTTCTCGACGCTTAAACTTTTCATCTTCCAGAAATCGATCAGAGTGTTGTCCAGGTCGAATATTATGGCTTTTATCATCAGATGGTTTGTTGAAGTCTTATTATTTAACCTTATCTTAATGGAAAATGTCCTCAAGCAAAACTTTTATAATCCAGTCATCCAGCTAATTTTCCTATGTGCCTGGCAATCCCCGGAAAGATCATAAGGATAAAGGATGGCGTAGCTCTTGTAGATTATGGCTCTGAGAAGCGCCAGGGAAAGATAGTCGATGGCGAGTATTCCATAGGCGATTACGTTATCATCCAGGGCGGATTGCTGATTGAGAAGATCCCTGAATCCCAGGCAAGGGACTGGGTAGAGGCATTCTTGAAATGAAGCCAGAAATATTATTTCTTAAATACGCATTCCCATGCACAATGATAATCCTCCAGAGAAAGGAAATCAACCAGAAGACATTCGATTCATTGGAAAAATCATCCTTCTCAGGCAAGCCGGCTAAAAGAGAGGTTTTGGAAAAAGTCTATTTCCGCGCGATTTCCAGGATGAAGGCTTTGGCAAAGGAAAAGAACCGAGATTATTTCTCAGAGGAAAACATCCGTGATTATTTCGTTACAAGGCATAACGAGATATTGGATGGCAATTTCGCTGATTTCCAGGATAAGGGCTTGGATATTGACAAGAACGCTCCTCCAGCTTTAAAGCATTTATGCAAGGTCTTCCAATCAACAATAATAAAGAAAGGCTTTGATTTTTACATAGTGGAGTACGCTGATAATAATGTTGTCAAGACAAGGCCAGTCTCAAATGCAATCCTTCCAGACGCAGAACTAGGAGATGTAGTTACAATACATTACGGCTATGCTATAGAGAAAGTTTCTTGATTCGTTTTCTCATTGAAAGCCAGCATAACTATCACTCCGCAAAGCAATAATGCAGTTCCAATCACTTCCAATCCGGTTATCTGCCCTAAAGTCACGGCGTTCAACAATGTTGTCACAGGGCTTCCAAGCAATAATATGGAAGTTGCTGTCGTTACATTGACTTCCTTCAGTCCATTGTACCACGTCATGACAAACCCTAGCAATAGCGCAGCGGTAAATAAGGTCCATAGTACCTGAGATGCTCCAAGAGTCTTCACCAATCCTAGTTGATTTGTGGCTCCAAGGAATATCATTATGAAAACAGATCCAATCAGCATCCTTCCGCAAGCCACGACATTTCCAGAGATTGTCTTCAGTGCATTCTTTGAAATAACGTTCTCAACAGCCCAGAACAACGTCGCGAGCAAGATTAATATCTCTCCAGTTCCGAAAGTGAACTTCCCAATCTTCAATATAAGGAAATTCCCTGCAAGCAGGAGCAACGCAGCGATGAACACGCTTTTTCTCATCTTCTCTTTCAGGAACATCACTGCAATCAATCCGACATAGATGAACATCGTCTTGTGTATGAAAGAGCCAACAGCGCTTGAAGTCATGGACAATCCCTTGAAGAACAGTAAGAATGGTATGCTCCCGCCAATCAATCCGATCAATATCAGTTGCAGCCATTGCTTCTTGCTCAGATGTTTGACTTCGTTCCAGTTTTTCCACATCAGGATCACCGCCAATAGCGCAACAGCCACCATCACGTTCTTCAAAAAAGTGAATATGTAAGGATTGATCACAGAAACAGAGTATTTGTTTAAAAATATCGAGACACCGCTTATCAGCGCAGTCAAGAATACAAGCATCAGCCCATTCTTCATGACATATCGTCGATTTTCATACAATATAAATGTTTATGCTATCTTTTTCGATAGCGTTAGTATTAAATACATAGTTTATTTCACTTGTCCCGAGGTGGTCTGATGGCTAATTACACTATAAAATACGACAGGGTCATGTGCATAGGCGCAGCTACATGCGTTGCGTTGTGCCCGGAAAACTATTCATTGGACTCGGACAACAAGGCAGTGATCAAGAAGATGAATCTCTCCGATAAGGAGCTGAAAAGCAACCTGGCAGCCGCCAAATCCTGCCCGAACCGCGCAATCGAGATTTATGATGCAAAAGGAAAAAAGCTCGCCCCGTAAAATATATGTCTTCGGCAATCCGATGGTCAAGAAAGACACGCTTGCGGTCACAGTTGCGAAAAGACTGGCAGATGATTTCCCTGAAATAACCTTCATCCATCTTGATCCCAACGAGGAGATAAATGAGAAGGACGTTACATTGCTGGATGTCGCATACGGCATAAAGAAGGTTTCAGTCATAGATGACTTGGACAAGCTGGACGTAGGGAAAAAAGTCTCGCTGCATGATTATGATGTCGCTTTTTCCTTGAAATTGATGAAAAAAATAGGCATGATAAAGAAAGTCAATATCATCGCCATTCCTATAAACTATTCTTTAGCCAAGGCATGCAGGGAAGTTTCAGATTATCTCCACTTGACTTTCAAAAAGTGAGTTGCGCAGCTCATGCACGGGTCATAGGCTCTTATTAATTTTTCACATTCATGCTCTATCCATTTTCTCGGCTTGTTGATGTTCTCCTGAACCAATTTCCAGATGTCATCCCTCATGTTGACCTGGTTCTGTTGCGTAGGAACTATTATTGTGCCACTCTTCACCATCCCGTTCTTCTTGACATTTATTTTATAGTACAATGTCCCTCTAGGTGCTTCAACCACTCCAACTCCAGTCCCATCTTTGTAAGTTATCTTGCAGGGCTCTTCCTTCCTGAACGAATAGTTTTCAAGGATTTCAATCGAATGGTCTATGCTATGAAGTATCTCGATTGCCTGCGCCAAATTATTGTGATAGATGTTGTATGATGGGAAAACTTTCAGGTATTTGGCAGCGTCTTCTTTCGTGTGCTCGTGCAACAGTTCTTTGCTTAAATTTATCCTTGCCAAGGCTCCCACCATGAAATCCTTCCCATGGAACTCATACCCAACAGCTTCAGAATACGGAATGACAACCCTGTTTAGATGATCAAGGTAATCCTTCTCTTCAATGCAATATCCTTCAGTGCTCTTTATGCATCCCTGCAGGAACCCGTATTCCTCAGCAGCCAAGCCGATGAAATTAGTCTTCCTCGTGAAGCTTGACTTGCTGGTGTGGAATATCTCCAGTAATTTCAGTATGGTTGGCCTTATTCCTTTCAGTTCCTCAAGCACTTTCTTTATTTCATCTTCTTCAGGGAAATGGTTGAAACCGCCGATGATAGGGTAAGGCGCATGCACAGATCTTCCAGCCGCCAAGATTGAAAGATGATTCCCCACAGCTTTCACGTCGAACGCGTCGTGTATCAAGGTATGGTGTGATTTATTCAGTTCAAGTATTGAATCCTTGTTGAACTCATCAGGCAATATGAATATGTACAAGTGCAATGCATGGTCCCTTATCATCAGCCCGTACATCGCAAGCTTTCTCAGCAATACTGTCTGCGCAGTAGGCTTTATGTTCAAGGCCCTTTCAATCGCTTCGATGCTGCACATCAGGTGAGCTATGCTGCAGGTCCCGCATATCCTGGAAACATGCTGCGGCAATCCAATCACAGGCTTGTTCCTTATCGCTTGTGTGTAGAATCTCTTGTTTTCGGTTATCTTGAACTTCACGTCTTTTACTTTCTTGTTCCTTATCTTCACTTCAAGGTCAGCATGCCCTTCAAGCTTTGTCAAATTCTTTATTGTTATGTCAGACTTGTGCAACTTTGAACTCCTCCAGGCATTTTCCAAGCACTTCCAGGAATTTATTGTCTTCCATCGGGCATCCAGGGACTTCATAATCCACTTTGACAACGTCTTTTACTGTCTTGACGTTCTTTGTCTGGTGGAACTTCTTCAGCAGGAAGCTTATCTGTTTCTTGGTCTTGTCATCGAAGAAATTCCTCTGCGCAGATGGCATGCCTTGTATGGCGCAGCTTCCAATCGCAACCAGCCTTTTGCAGTTCTTCCTTATGTTCTTGAGCTCTTTCACCATCTCATTGGAAGTTATCGCTCCCTCGACGAAGGCAACGTCCATCCCCTTCATCGTGTTCTTGCTCTGCAGTATCTTCATGTGCTTGAAGTTAAGTATGTTGAACCATTCCTCGTGGTGATCATTTAGAAGTTCCGTGAACATGATTGTTGAATCTTCGCAGCAGGTGAACGAGAACCAGCCTATGTTCAGCCTCTTTTTCATTGAGGAAAATGCCGTCTTTTCAATTTAATAATGTTTGGTATTCTTTTGGAAACTTATTTTTTCCTGAATAGTTTCCAGAATGCCGGGAAGTATCTTGGCGTAGTCTTCTTGTAATCCCGGTATTCATCACCGAAAAGAACCTCTAGGCGTTTCTCATCATTTAGTACATTCAGGTTATACTGCCTTACAGAGTATCCTGCGCCTGCAGTCATCGCAGCGACAAATGGAAGAGTCAATGGCGTGCTCATCACAGACATTGCTCCAAGGTATGTCAATCCAGTGGCTAAGCAAGCCATCATGCTGGCATAGAAAGGATTGCGATGCATCCTAAAAGGCCCTTTAGTTATTAGCTTTTGAGGATTGCAGCCGTCATTGCCAAGCAGCTTGCTCCAAAGCATCGTGATGTTTCCGTATAGGTAGCTTGCTCCAAATCCATAAAGTAATGGCTTGCTGATCGATTGCATTGTCTCAACATCTTCCAGGGTCATTTTTCCTCTTGTTTGTCCGACTATTGAAGCGGCTAATGCGCTGCCGAGTAGTATCTTAAAGCCTCGTGCGATTTTCTTTGCCTTCGGCGCGTTAGACAGGATTGCGTATGCTTGCCCTTCTCTCATTCCTCTGACGAATTCCTCTGAAGGTTTGGCGTCTATTCCTTCTACCAGCATTTCGATGCTAGTGTCTTTCGGATTCAAGGCATATCCTGTTGCCATGCCTGCATCGAACGTGTCCGACATCCGCGCCACATCCTCGATGCCACAGCGTATTTTTTCGTGGTCGGTGCTTGAAAAGAATTCTCGTATCGCTTTCGCTGCTATGGGGTCTCTTGCGTTGGATCTTAGCCTGTGAAATACAGGATTTGATCGGTAATACCCTCTCTTTGAGGATGGCGTATTAATTGTAGGCGTGGCTAGGAAGTTTCTTACATAGGTCCTAAGCCCGGCATGTGGCAGATTATCCATGACAAGAAAGACACGCAAGGCGTTTATAAGTGTTTCTATATTAATTTCTGTATAGTAGTTACAAAATTAGTCTTTCCTTTTGCTCATGCTCAGCCTGTAGCTCTTCACCCTTTCAATGAAGGCTTCAATCTCAATTTTTAGCTCTTCAGGCAGCTTGTTCTCAAGTATGTATTCTTTCAGCTTATGTGTATCAAGCTCGCTAAGCTCTTCCCACAGCTTCCCTTCCTTCAATTTCAAGTCCAAAAGGAATCTTTCTTCTTTCGCTGGCAATCTGATGTCTTCCTTCTCACTCACGGAAATCTTGTTTTTCGAGCCGAATATCACACTCATATCTTTCGCTTTTGAGAATTTAATCAAGTCCTCCTTTATCCTCTCCCTTTCCCTCTCGAACTCGCTTATTGTGCTTGACAGCATCGCGTACTTGTCCACCATGCTTACTCCATCATCGTTCTTGAAGTCTTCTTCGCTCTTGCTCTGGATCTGGTAGAGGTGCTTCCATTCCGGGCACATGCTCTGGTACTCGCACCAGTTGCACAAGGCGCTTGTCTGCGTCGGGAACTCCTTGCACTCCTCTATCTCCTTCATTATGTTTATCACGTTGCTTCTCAGTTGTTCAAGCTGGAATTCATTCCTCGCGGATTTTAGTTCCTTGTTGAAGGCCAGGAAATGCCATATCAGGTCGATTTTCTTCGCTTCAGGGAACTGCTCCTTCACCCATATTGAATACATCGCCAGTTGCCTGTCCTCGTTCAGTTTCGCCTGGTCAGGCAATGTCAGGCTTGTCTTGTAGTCCCTTATGTGAACTATCCCGTCCTTCTCTGACAATCGATCGATCCTTATGTGGTATTTTCTCCCATCGCCAAGGTCAAGCAAATTCTCAGTTTCCAATCCAAGGGTCTTCTCATGGTTGAAGGGCTTGTAAGCTCCATAGTATTCCTCAAGGTACTTCTCGCCCATGAGCCTGTAGTTCTCCTGCGTGTAATTGTCCTTTGTTATTTTGACGTCATTCGTGAACTCTTTCTTCCATTTCTTGTTGTAGAATTCAGTGAGATCTTTCAATTCAGGTACCTTCATGTGCTGCACGTCGCTGTACAGCTTTTCAAGTGTCTCATGCACGACCTTCCCCATGAAGGCCTCTATGCCCTCCCAATCCACATAGATGTTGTCTATGTACTTCAACTTGTACTTGTACCTGCACTGCTCGAACGTGCTTATCTTAGAATGCGAGTATGTTGGCATCAATCCTTAGTTGTTAGGAAGTTGCTTTTAAGGTTTTCTGGGGAGAGTGGGAAGTGTTTTACCCTTTCTGCTTAAAAGGTTCTTATCTGTTCTTCGCGAAATACAGCAGCCTGTTCAATGCAATAGGCAGCTGCGTCATCTTCGTGAAGTGCTCTTTCCCTTTTTCCGTGAAGGTCTCGGCGCCAAGCTTCTCCTTGAATATCTTTTCGTCGCTCATCGGCACCCAAGGGTCATCATCCGAGAATATAGCTGAGAATCTCTTGCAGTGCTTCTTCGCTTTCTCAAGGCTTATTTTGGTCTCAAGCCACGGTTTGGCGATTTTCCTCTCGCCATCTGTTTCAAGATTTTCTAGGTTAATCCATCCGCTGACGAACACAGCTCCTCCGGCAATCTGGTTTCCAGAGAGTTTTTCCAGGAATCTTAAAATTGTCTGGCATCCAATGCTGTGCCCGATGAAATAGGTGTCATTGTCGACGTTACCAACCTCTTTCTTCAGGTGGCCGGTCCATTCGTCTATTTTCGGAGTGGAAGCGTTCGGCATCTCAAGCGTATGCGCTTCAAATCCTGACCTTTCAAGCTCTCTCCTCAGCCACGGATACCAAGCGAAACTAGGCTTGAAGTCCCATCCATGCACTATGAACACCCTTTTCATCCTGCTTCACCTCGTCTCCTTCAGGAATTTTATCAGCTCTTTCGCCTTGTCGAAATCCAGGAATTCATCCTCTGTCAATGCAGGTATTCCTTTCGGTTTCTTCTTCTTGAAGATTATAAGCTCATCCGCATTCACCATCTTTGATATCGGATTCAGGTTGACATCGATCTTGTCGCCTATTTTTGTGAGTATCAGCTCATTGTCCTTCCTCGATATTATGTCAAAAGGCGCTTTTTTAGTCTCAGAGGACTCGAATCCCAGTTCCTTGTATTTCTCGCTGAGCTTGCTGTTCCCAATCCCCTTGTAATTCCCGTGGAAATCGAACACGTTTATCGGCTTGAATATCCTTCCGCCGAAGACATCGTATATCTTCATGGCCTTGTTGATAGTTATCTCAGCTTCCCCGACCTCATATTTCGATATCATCCTCGGGCTGACTCCTAGTTTTCTTGATATCATCTTCAATGACAGCCCTTCATTCTCCCTCAGCTTCTTCAGCTGGACTCCAATGACCTCAGCAACCAATCCAGCTTTCTGCGACTTGACGAACGGGAGTTTATTGTCCAGGCAATTGGCGAAAGTCCTGGTGTTTATGGTGAATATCCCGAACCTGGAATGCACTACATTGTCCACAAGCCTTTCCCCGGATTTTTCAGCTATTATCAAAGGCGTTCCAGCCACATATCCAGCTATCCTCTTCATGCTCTCCACGCTTTCAATATTGACAGAATCAGCGTCTTCAAGCACCTTCAGCAATAGTATTCTGCTTCCGTTCCTGGCTATTATGTCAAAGCAGCCTAGGACAGTCTTGACTACATACCCCCTGCTCAGCAGTTTTAGGCTTACATCGTCCATTAAGGCCTTCTTCATGCGTCTTGCCCAATCCTATAACTTTAAATATTTTTACTTATGCTCATTATGCCATGGGAGCCGATGAATCTCTGAGGAAAAGCCTGGAAGCGAGGGCTAAAGAGCCATTGCTTTACCTTAGCGAAATCCTGAAATTGGTGAAGAACTTGGGGTACAGGACTGCCACTACGACCATACTGAAAAGGAGCATCGAAAGGCGTAATGGCGTGTTATATGAGCCAGAAATCGATTTTTCTTCATCTAAAGATGGTTCAAGGCCCAGGCTGTGCTCTTATAAGGCAGCTAGTGAGCTTCTTGCTTATCTAGAATCCAAGAGGTTGATAGACCCTCTGAATGGCATGACTCTGGAGTATCTCATGCAGAACGGCTATCACACCGAGAGCTGCTCGGCTTCACAGCCCACTCCCGGAAAGCCCCGGAAAGAGAGTCCTGAAAGTTTATTTGTTGATGAACGCACCAATCACCCCCCGCCAAAGGGTTGAGATCTCCCGGAAGTAAGCATTATCTTTATATATTTTGACGTCTTGTTAATTTGACATGAAAACCGGTATTACAGTAGGGGATGCGATGTCCCACAATCCTGTTATCATCTCTTCTAGCAAAAGCGTGAAGGACTGCGCTGCTCTGATGGTCAAGAAAGAAGTTGGTTCTGTTCTTGTCAAGGATGGCGACAGGCTCCTGGGAATTGTCACAGAGAAGGACATAGTCCACAAGGTTGTCGCGATGAAGCTCAAGCCTGAAAAGACATCTGTCAGCGATATAATGACCACAAAAGTCGTGACAATCAAGCCTGATCAGGATCTCTACGAGGTAATGGTCGAGATGGCTGAGAGGAAGATCAGGAGATTGCCTGTCCTCCACAACGGGAAGATCATCGGCATGCTTACTGTTAGGGATATCCTGAAAATAGAGCCAGAATTATTTGACTTGCTTGTCGAGAGATATCGCGCAGGCCAGCACGTCCCTCTTCTATAGAAACTTTTATTAATTGACTTTCCTGCGGATTACCCATGGCTTCATGGCAAGAGACAAGAGTGACTATAGTTGGCCCGACTATCATCAAGTACCAGGGCATATATGATTTCGAGAAGCTTCTCAAGGAGATGCAGGCCTGGCTTAAGAAAACCGGTTATTTCATCAAGTACAAGGACCAGACAGAGGAGCCGAAGCCTCAAGGCACTTTCATAAGAATGGAGTTGATATGTGACAGGCAGCCAACGCCTTATTTCAAGTTCTACATCGAGACAGAGATGGTCTGCCGCGATCAGATCGAGGTCATCGTCGAGC
>DATDVX010000002.1:0-9008 GCA_035289885.1 Candidatus Nanoarchaeia archaeon
TGTAAGAGACTACAACGGGGTTCTTCGTTTTTTCAAGCAGGTTGATGCATTCGCCGAGCTGGAACTTGAATTTCGATGAGTTGATCTTATGCACGCTTGATATTTCGCGCTTGTAATACGCGTTGTAGAACAGGTCGAAGTATGATGCCAGTTCTTTGAGCAGCGCAATCACTTCCGCTTCCCTCTTCACTCCTTCCTCGGATGCGTATTGGTAGAGGTAATAATGCCCGTGCTGTATGTGCATCAGGAAAGTCAGCAATTCCCATTCCAGTACGGCATTGTGGCTGTAGAGTTCCTTGCTGAGAATCCGCCTGCAGAGGTAGACCAGCCTGTCATGCTTCCTTGTCCTCTCTTCTATTTCCTTGAAGCGGCTAAGCCTGTTTGTTTCAAAATCTTTTATGATTATCTGCTGCGTCTCTTTTATTATGAAGAACAGGAACCTGACAAGCGCTTCGTACTTCTGGTCTGTCGGGTCTGAAAGGCTTTCCAAAACGCAGGTGTCGTCGCGATGCTCTGTGACTTCAAGCCCTGGCAATTGCTCTTTTATTGTAGCCTCGATTATGCTGAACGACTTGTTGTCCAGGCCGGATATTGAAATCTTGTCGAAACCTCTCCTGTACACATGCGTCAGTATGTTCTTGACGTCGTTTCTTCCTTCCTCGTCAAGTGTTAATGCACATGATTTGTGCTTTTTCGATTCGCTGCTTACAAACAATCCATTCTCAAATTCTGCCACGTCAACAGCCTCTCCTTCTTTCAGGTTCTTGCTGTCCACCCATTTCTTCGGCAGGTAAATCGTGAAGCCGCCTTTTCCTTGCTTTATGAGCTTCCTTTCCATACAGGATATATTGCTTTATTTATATATAAAACTTGTTATTTTAATATTAATAAAAATTAATGATATTATCTAAGCCTATCAAGCAAGTCGATAAAGTCTTCCCTGTCAGGGCTTGTGGAAATTCCTAGAATAGGGATATGTCTACCGACTTTGCTTGAGACTGCTTCAGAAAACGCGGCGAGATACATCTTGAATTCAATTGGCAATTCATCATAATTTTTGACGCCCCTTACATTATCCCAGCCAGGCAACGTAAGATATTCCGGATGGAGGTTGGTGCCGTCGAAAACAGTTCTTTTTGTAGGCATCCTTTCAAATACAGTTCCGTCCGCCAGCGAGTATTTCACGGCAATTCTAGCATCAAGCTCACCGTCAACTAAATCTGCTTTTGTGTAGACTATGCCGTCAACTCCTGACTTTTCAATAGCATAAGCTACAGCGACAGCATCAGGATGGCCAAGCTCCCTGTTTCTTCCTGTAGTCGCGCCGAATTCATTGCCTTTCACAGCGAATTTCTTGTCTAAATCTAGATCTTTGGTTGGGAATCCGTGCCCTGCTCTTCCGACTCTTGTAGGCAGGTGCTTAACAACCCCAAGTCTTACCAGTCTTTCCTGCTCTTTCCTTGAATAAGGATATCCTATGTCAGCGAACAATCCTGCTCCAGAAGATAATGATGCAGTCAGGTCATCCCCTGGCCCGCATTCTCTAGAGAGCAGTACAGCTTGTGCTCCTGCATACAAAATTCTTTTGTCGCTTCGGACAGCGTCTCTAATCATTAGCCCTGTATCAATCACCAGAGGCATTAGCCTTTCAGCCTGTTCAAGCAATCTTCTTGCTTCGTTTTCAGGATTCAATGCTTCAATCTGGCTTTCAATCAGTTTTATTCTTTTTTCAAGCCCTTCATCAGGCTTCATCGCTCTAAGCCTCTCAAGTTGGGCATTTAGCTTTGGAATCAGATCATCAGCATATTCGCTGAATATTTTCATAGCGAAATCAGGAACATAAGGGTCTGCAACGCTTCCATCAGATGAAACCTTCCTGTAGAAATCCTGCACTAGAAGGTTGTGTCTTGGCCTCGCATGCCTTTCATAGGCGAACCTTATTCCCCTCTTCGTGCTGCCATTCTCTTCAGCCAATGTTTCCATCGCCTTGTCACGCGCAAGCACGATTGTCGCTGCATGGCTTACATTCAATCTTTCATAGGCTTTCACACCCTTGCTTGTCAGTTCATCCCCTTCAGCGAATAATTGATGCAAATCAAGCACGACTCCTCTTGTGATGAGATTCGGAAGGTTCCTCAATATTCCGTCAGGCAATGTATGGCAGACCCACTTTTCTCCCTTCACCCACAATGTGTGCCCGGAATTTGCTCCGCCTTGGTATCTAACAACAACATCTGCGTTGTTTGCTATCTTGTCTACGACTCTTCCCTTGCCTTCATCGCCCCACTGCATTCCAAGAACTACGTAGTCTGTCATTACAGTTACGATTCAAGCTTAGTAACAATATATAAGCATTTCTATGAAGTCTGTTTTGCAAGAAGAAGCTTTTTATATTACTCAAAGAGAATAAAAATTTGATGAAAGTGAAAATATACGTCAGGAACGAGGACCCTTATTCCGGGATGCTCAGGAATCTGCTGATCTCAAACAACATTGAATACGAGGTCTGCGAGATCTCGCGTGACAAGGCTTTGCAGAAAGAGCTTGTGGAAGTTTCCGGCCAGGACAGAACTCCAGTGATTGTCATTGATGAAAAGGCTTACTATGGCTTTGAACCTGATGAGATAAGGAAGATAATAAATCTTGCAAAGGAGCAGGAATCTTCTTCATCAGGCAGTAAATAATTAGTTTTAAATACAAAGCGAGGCTTCATCTTTCTAATAATTTGGAGGTGCATATCATGGATAAATACGAGCATTGCAAAGGAACAGGCTGGATTCTTCTTATCGTTGGAATCCTTTATTTGTTGACTGATTTGGGGGCTATTAACTGGTGGCCATTCAGCTGGTACACGGTTCTTTTTGTACTGATGGGCGCTAAGTGGGCTTTTGCTAAATAAGAAGATTTATAATTTCTTTTCTTTATTTTTATTTTCTGAGACGAGAATTTCTTCCGAACCCTTTACCAGGTTCCAATCTAAGGTAATTAGCTGCTTGATTGCTGGATTTTCAGTGTTTAGCTTGTATAAGTTTGATTTGCCGACTCTTCTGGTCAACGTAACGATGTTGTTCTTTTCCAGCTTATGCCAAAACGTTTGCAGAGTGGAATAGCTAACTCCTGAATTCTTTGCGATTTCAGTAAGTGGATAGTCGAATAACTGGAATGTTATGAGAAAGTCTAGCACTTTTATGACAGGGTTACTCCCGAATATTTCAACAAATATTGTTTCGTCTTCCATACAATAAGCGTAAGATTTAAGATTTATAAATCTTTCTGTTTATGTTTTTATATTTCAATATTAGAAACATTTAAATATCAAGAAACGTTCTAAAGATTATGCAATTTAGCGATGAGGAGATCAAGGCAACCATATTGTATAACTTGCGAAGAAAGAGGAAAATAGGTGGCGCTCACACGCATTTCGATACTCTGAAAAGAGGATTCCCGTCACATTTGGGGAAGGACGTCAAAAACCTTGCAAATGAGATTATCAAGGAAGGGCTTATACTCACGAAGTCAACTCCTTATGGCCTCCAAGTGTGGCTGAATAAGGACAGGATTGGCGAAATAGAGGCTTATATTTTAAAAGTTCTGAATTTGAAAGTTTAGATAGCAAGGTTTATATCTCTCTTTCTTTTTTCCTTTCTTTCATGCTTCCTAAAGTATTGGTCGGCGGCCCAACATCGCATCATTTCATGTATTGCGTTGACGAGTACATCCAGGCTCTGAAAAGTCTGAGCTACGATAGCTATGACATACTTCTCGTTGACAATTCCAAGGATGATGATTACTTCAATTACATAAAAGACAAGGTTCCTGCAATCAAATTGAGTACTTATTACGAGAATCCCCGCGCTCGTGTGGCTGAATCAAAGAATCTCATCAGGAAAAAGGTCCTGAAGGAAAAATATGACTTTTTCTTGAACATTGACACAGACACTATCCCTCCGCTTGACATCATCGAGAGATTTTTATCGCACGACAAGCAGGCGATCACTGGAGTGTATTACAAGATTTTCGACGTCACGATAAAGAATTCCGGAATCACCAAGAAGATAATAATGCCTCTTCTGTATGACAAGGTTGGCGATCCTCCAAGAATCCGCCAATTGTCAGCGCAGGAAGTCGAGCAGCCAAAGTTGATCAAAGTCGGCGCTTGCGGCTCAGGCTGCTTCATGGTCAGCAAAGATATCCTCGAGAAGATTAAGTTCAAGCACACTGAAAAAGCATATGACGATGTCCTGATGTGCGATGATATCCAGGAGCTTGGCCATGATATCTTCTGCGACACTTCTGTGAAATGCAAGCACCTTATCCTGAAAAAGAAGAAGATTGAATGAAAGTTTTGACCCCTTGATTTCCACTGGAAGGTGGCTAATAATAACCGAAATCTTTCTAGAAGATGATAAGAAGTACAAAAGAGGTCAGAATCCGTGAACTCGAGGGTATAGGACTAGAGGGGTATTAAGGGGTAATATGAAATCTCTATTGACCTCTTTTGTATTCTAGTATACATAATAGTATACTAATATATAAAGCTTACGATTTCAGAAATCCTTCAGTTTCCCGAAATACAGAACCTTCTTCTCGTCAGGAATGAACACTTCGAAATTCTTCAGGCTTCCTTTTAAGAATGGGCTCAATGGCTCCGCAGTCCTCAGGTCAGTTCCTGTAGTCAGGTCATTGAAGCTAGGCATCGCGATTAGAGTGTGTCTTTTCCACTTGCCTTTCACAAAGCACTTGAACTTCTCGTAATGTTTTTCAGAAAAGGAAACAGCGGCATGCTCATGCCCGATTATTATTACTTTCTGCAGGTTCACAGGAACAATATCGCCATGCGTTACCAGCACGTCATCAACCACGAGATTATCAACTAGCTTGACATTCCGTTTCTTCAATATGGGCTCGATTATGATGTCATGGTTGCCTTTCACGACTATCACGCTGGCCTTCTCCAGTAGATAGTCCATCAAGCCAAGAACATCCCTCCATTCCTGTTCAGAGATGGTTCCGAATTCATGTTTTAAATCGCCGTTGATCACGACAGTTTTTATCTTCCCTGCTTTGGAAAATATTGCATCAAGCTTCTTCTTCATGTCTTTCAGTTGGAATCTCGGGATCAAAACGCCTTTCCTGTTCATCGACTCCTCGTATCCAAGCTGCAGATCGCCTATTATCAGCATGTCCTTGTACTTCAAAGCCAGATCAATTATCTCGATTCCCTTGTGGATTTCCATGTCAGATCTCGTTATCCTTTCCTATCTTCGCCAGTACCATCTGGTGCATCCTTCTCAAGAATTCAACCCTGTCCTCTATCTTCAATACATCAACATAGCCTTCCAGCACCATGTTGAAAGCGAACGGCGTCGGCAATGAAGTATGGATCTCTTTCAGTTCAATTTCCCTGTTTGTTATCTTTTCTAATATTTTCGTCGCATTCTCGATGTCCATCAGGTCCTCAAGCACCTCTCTTCTCGCTTCCTTCAATATCGAGAAGTCCTCGCTTATCTGCCTGATGGCCTTCAATAAAATCATCGAGGAGACCTGCTGCCTTCCGACCCTTTTTGTATGGCCTTTGTAAGTCCTCAGTATCATCAAGGCTCTCGTCGCGCAGTGCCTGAATCTCCTCTTCAGCACCTCTGATTTTTCAATCGCCTTCTCCATCACTTTCCTCAATTCCTCCGGCTTCAGCAGGTTGAATGCCCTCACGACTTGTATGGGCTGGTTGCTCGCCATGAAGAATCCATTATCACTGATTCCAATTTCGACATCCCTTTTGTTTATCCTTGCGATTGCATATCCTACAGCTCTTGATAATACATCATTGACTCTCCTTCCGTAAAGATTGTGGAAAACAACGTATTTCTTCTCCCCGTCAGTGTAGTGCTCGACCAGAAGCTTCTTGTCATGAGGTATCTCGGCGTAAAGGTACTGCTCCCTGAAATATTCGTATATTGCGTTCGCAGCATTGTCATCGACGTAAAGATATTCGTTCAGGAAGTGCAGTATCTCTGATTTCTTCACATTGTTGACGAACTTGTCTTCCATATATCTCCTGAATTTCTGGATGTCATTCCCCAAGTCAAAGCTCAACGGCAGTGATTCTGAGAACCAGCTCGGTACTGTTGGAGTTTTTCCTTCGGCAGCCCTTACCTGCGCGACCATCCCTCTCGCAAAAAGGAATTGGTAAGTATTCCCTCCCAAGACAAAGATGTCATTCCTCTTCATCCTCTCCAGGAAAGCCTCGTCAATGTCTCCGACAACGACTTCCCCGATCTTCACGACAACCGAAGTTTCGTCGGGGATTGTTCCTATGTTGGTTGTATGCAATACCCTTGCAAGCTTCCCTCTTTTTCCAATTTCATTATGCTCTTCATCATACCATATTTTAGCGTAGATGTACCTGTCTTCCAGGCTTATGTACTGCCCAGCTAAGTACTTCACCACATCCATGAAATCTTCCTTCTTCAGGTTCTGGTAGCAATAGCTTTTGGTTATCAGCTCGTACATCGAGTCAGCGTTCCATCTATCGCATATTGCCATTCCGTGGATCTGCTGCGCAAGGACATCCAAACAATTTGTGGGTATGTGCACTCTGTCTATTTTATGTTCCAATGCGTTCTTCAGCAATACAGAGCATTCGACAAGGTCATCCCTGTCAAGCACGATGAATCTGGCTTTTACTGTGGAATGCAACCGATGGCCGCTTCTCCCGAATCTTTGCAATGCGCGTGCCACCGATTTCGGGCTTCCAAGGCAGATCACCAAGTCAATGAAACCGATGTCTATCCCGAGTTCCAATGAAGTGCTGCATACTGCTGCTTTCAGCTTCCCTTCCCTCAACCCGTTCTCGATCTCAATCCTGTGCCTCTTGCTCAGGCTTCCGTGGTGCGCTCCGATGTTTTCAGAATAATTCTTCGGGAATCTTTCCTTGAGGTGATGCACGACTCTTTCAGTCCCTGCTCTAGTGTTTGTAAAGATTAAAGTTGTCTTGTGCTCTTGTATCAGATTGTCCAAGAGGTTATAGAGCGCTTCATGCTTCTTTCTCTCAGTTATGTTTATCAGATCAGGCACCGGGCTTATCACTTGCAAATCAAATTTCTTCGTTAGCTGCACATCTGCGATCTTCACTTCCCTGCTACCTACCAAAAATTTAGCAATCTCTTCCAATGGAGCTACAGTTGCAGACAACCCGACCCTAGACATCTCCTCGCTCATGGCATTCAGCCTTTCCATCGTCAATGAAAGATGCACTCCTCTCTTCCCTTCTGCCAGCGAGTGTATCTCATCGACAATCATCCACTGCACGCTTCTCAGGTTTTCAGAGAATCGCGGTGACGCCAATAAGATTGCAAGGGATTCAGGAGTCGTCACTAAAATATGCGGCGGGTGCTTGAGCATCCTAGCCTTCTCTTTCTGTGTTGTGTCTCCAGTCCTTACAGCAACTCGGATGTTCAATTCTTTTCCATGCTTCTTCGCGATTGCAGTTATTTCTTTCAATGGATTCTGCAGGTTGATTGTTATGTCATTTGACAATGCCTTCAGGGGTGAAACATAGACTGCATACACTCTATCCTCTAATTTCTCTTCGGCAGAAAGGTTCACCAATTCATTCAGTATGCTTAGGAATGCTGTGAGTGTTTTTGTTCCTCCCGTGCTTGCAGAGATGAGTATGTTATTCCTGTTATGCACTTCCATCACGCCGAATCTCTGCGTCAGTGAGAACTCCTTGAACTTGTTGAAGAACCATTCGTCTACGTAAGGATGGAGTATTTTCCTGAGATCCTCTGCTGTATATGGTTCTTTTATCAGAGTTGGCATAAAGGTATTGAAGTAGGGAAATACAATTTATAAAGTTTTGCAGGGAAAATGGCAAGTGCGAGGCAAACATTTTTATAACTGCCAATAAAGCTTAATTCTATGGATTCAAGGACAGACAGGCTTCTTTCTTTCCTCGAGGAGATTGACAAGTACAAGCTCATAGAAAGAGAGATTTATTTGAAAGGCAGGCCGCAAAAGGAGAACGATGCCGAGCACACCTGGCACATGGCTATGTTCCTCATGCTTTTCGAGAAGGACTTGCCTAAGGATCTGGATTTCCTAAAGGTTATGAAGATGGCTCTGATTCACGATCTGCCGGAAATTTATGCCGGAGACACGTACGCATTTGATTATGAGGGCCGGAAAACGAAGAAAGACCGCGAGGCCAAGGCTGCGAAAAGATTATACTCGCAGTTGCCGCAGGATCTTTCAGAGGAATTCACGGCGCTCTTTGATGAGATGGAAGAGAACAAAACTCACGAAGCCAAGATCGTCAAGGCTTTCGACCACATGCACGCCGTTTTCCAGAACAGCATAGAAGGCGGCAAGATCCTAAGGGAGAAAAACGTCACAAAAGAGCAAGTGGACGAATATCGCAAGCGAGATAGCCATGAGTATCCGATAGTCAACGAGATTTACAGCAAGCTTCTGGAAGAGATTAAGAAAATAATAAATTAAGTCTATTCTACGATTATCGTTCCTTTCATGTTCGAATGCCCTTCACCGCAGTACACATGGCATTTGACTTCGTAAGTTCCAGCTTCCTGCGGTATCACTGACACTCTCTTGACCTCTCCAGGAGTCACCCTGACATTCACTCCAAGGTCAGGAACCAGGAATCCATGTGGCACATCAACAGCAGTTAGCTCAATGATGTACTTCTCCCCTGCCTTCATCATTATGGGGTCTGGATCGAACTCGTACATCCTCATCTTCACTTTTATCAAATTTCCATCAACAGCAGCTTCAGCAGAAGTTTCTGCTGTTTCCGAGGCTGAATCGGTTTGCTCAACTTGCTTGCATCCGACTATCAGAAGCATCAATAAAAAAACGATTGTAGCAAGCTTTCTCATGCCTGAAATTATCATTAATTCCCATTTATATTCTTTACCATCCCGTCATGAGAAACGTTTAAATAGCTGTAAGCTTGCTTAAAAATGCATTAAGGGGGTGTTTTAGTAATGGCT
>DATDVX010000003.1:0-14347 GCA_035289885.1 Candidatus Nanoarchaeia archaeon
TTTCTCTTTTTCGTTCTTTGAGAGTTTTGATGTATGCATCTCCAATAAGATCCAGAAGATTCGAGAATTCTTCTGTTTTATCCAGCGAAATATCCACCCCGACAACTGTTCCTCGCCAAGATGGATAATCTTCTTCTTTTGAATGCCTGTCCAAAAATGGATCACCGTGAAGTACGGTTCGTTTTTTGTCAGGTCTGCCTTTTAGTAGTTTATACATTGCATTGCCGCTGTATATCATGAAAAACTCTCTGTTTACTTGCGCTATTGATTTGATAAAAAATAGGCCTGCTCCAGCGTTGTATTCGGTTCCGCCAAGTTTTTTAGTAGTGCCGGTAATGCCTGGCATTAAAGCTAATCGAATGGCATCTAGATGAGTTTTTGCCGTATAAGCATTGTTTATGGTCTTTTTTATTCCGACACCAGTATCAACAATCCCGATCCGGATAGTATTGCTTTTCTTGTAATACTGCGCGGATACAATCGCGCCATATTCTGAACCTGAATGTTCCAGAACATTCCTAACGAGTTCGCTTATGACGTATTTTATTGAATCTGCTTGTTGTTGCTCGAGATGAAGCAGTGGGATAATATCAGTAATGAAAGATGTTAACTCTTCTGAACTCGTTATTCTTGTCAGAGGTATGAATCTGCCTGCCGGTTCATGCTCTACTATCTTTATGTCTGATTTGATATTGAGTAGGCTGAATAAGCCCATTCTATGCAAGTAATGTTTCGATTTCGCTTCTAACTTCTCACATGTAATTTGCGATGGCTGAACTAGCAAGCCCAATGCCGCAACCATGGATAACACTGCTGGATGTATTGAAATCCACTTCTTATTTGCGGTTATTTTGAGGTGATTTGGATCAGAAAGGTCTATATTCTTCAAGAAAGAGTTGATATTTCCTAAAAAAGCGCTATTTGGCAAATGTATTTTCATGCTTACCGGGAATATACCACCATATTTAAATCTTTCTATAATACCAGGATTCCCGGGATAGTATAATTTAACCAGGATTCCCGGTAAAATTCGTTAAACTGAGGTCATTTTGAGGTGCTGCTGAGTTAAGCTGGCACAATTGGCCAAGAACCTTGGTTACATGGTCTTTCTTCTCAAGCCTTATCACATTGTCAACAAAGCTTTCAATCTTGTCCTCATGGCTTACTATGATTATCTGTCCTATTTTGAGCTCGTCAAACAGGTTCCTGAGCCTGTCCAGCTGCTCGCTTGAGAATCCGTCAGTCGGCTCATCTAGTATAAGCAGGTCTTTGGTGTGTATTGAGCTTATTATGTCATTTATCACCTGGTTCAATGCA
The DNA here is from genome assembly GCA_035289885.1 of Candidatus Nanoarchaeia archaeon. Taxonomy (GTDB): domain Archaea; phylum Nanobdellota; class Nanobdellia; order SCGC-AAA011-G17; family DATDVX01; genus DATDVX01. The sequence goes on from DATDVX010000003.1 coordinate 1,318, forward strand.
AGCCTATATGCCAAAGCAGCCGCAGTCTTCTCTCCTCCGCTCAAAAAAGCATAGTCTATCTCATGCCCGTTCTGCTCGATTACCGGCGTGAACTCGTCATTCAGCCTGACTTTCATCTCCGAGGCATCCACAATCATCTCGAACAGCCTCTGGAACAAGGAATCGAAGTCATTATGCACTTTCGACATTATCTTCTTCTCCATTATCTGCATAAGATTGATGAAGTACTCTTCCATCCACGACTGCAGTTCAACAAGATGTAACAAACTCTCTCTTGTCTTCAGCTTTTCATTGATTTCTCTTGCTAAATCATCGCAGTACTTTGTTATTTCCTGTGATTTGCTCTCGAACCCGGCCTTCTGTATCTCCAATAGTTTCTCTTTCTGCTTTGCATCATCAAATTCTCTCTTTGCAGTCAGGAATCTTTTGTCAACGCCCGTTGTATCAGCTGATTTCTTGGCAAGTTCTCCGACCTTGATGTTCAGCACATCAGTGTATTTCTTAAGCTTATCAGTTAAGGTTCTTGTCTCGACAAGCTTCTTCTTTTTCAGCTCGAGCTTTTCCTTGTTCAGCAGCCTTGTTTCTACTTTTCTTTCGATTTCCCTTGCAATCTCAAGCTTGTTCTCAAGGTCCTGCAGCGTTTTTTCTTTTTCAGTCTTTAACAAAAGTCCTTCTTTAAGCTTGGATTCATAGTCCTTTATCTTCGAATCCTCTTCGTTGTGGACTTTCTTTATGTGATCCTGCCAGACTTTCTGGCCGCAGACATGGCAGACATCAAGCTTCGAGATTTTAGTTTTGAGTTCCTCGGAATTTTCCTTGTTCGCCTGCAGTTTGTTTATACTGCTGCCGTATTTGCTGACCTCATCCTTGATGAGTGTTATCTTTTCCCTCAATGATTTGCTGTCTTCTGCGCTTGATTTGGATTCTTCGCCTAGGCCTTTTTCAATCTCCTTGATTTCATCCTCTAAGTCAGTTATTTTTTCCTTGTTGTCCTTTATTGCATTGAGCTTGTACTTCAATTCAAGCTGCAGTATCTCCAGCTGCTTCTTGTCGTCTGTGAATTTCCTTATCTCTTTTTCAATTACATCGATTTCGGATTGCTTCATCTTCGCGTAGGCGTTGGCGTCAATGACTTTTGTTGATATCTCTTTCATCCTTGCTTCAATTTCAATTATCTCTTTTAGCTTGGAATCCTTCATCCTCTGCTTCTCTTCCAAGTCAGCTATCATCCCTGCATACTGCTTTTTCTTCTCTTTCAATTTTGAGATGAACTTCACGCAGTTCTCGCTTATCCTCTTGTACTTATCAATTCCGAATACCCTTCTCAAGGCGTCAATCCTGTATTTTTCATCGCCTGACAGTATCTGCTTCATCTCTTCCTGCGGCGTATAGACTGTGTACTTGTAAATCATCGAGTTGCTCTTGCTCATCAGGTCATGCGGATAGTTCATGAGCTCCATCATCTTCTCTTTCAATTCAATGGATGTCCCTATTGTCTTCTTTCCATCGATCAAAACATATCCGTCTTCCTGGCTGACAGCGGTTCCTCTCTTCAAAGTTCTCTTTACAGTTACATTCTTCCCGTTGATGTCAAAGTTAACTTCAACGCTTCCGTTCTTCTCCCCGTTCCTCAGTAATCCTGCTCCTGTCAATTCCCCTTTTGATAAACCGAATAATGCAAATTCAATCGCCAGCAATATAGTGCTCTTTCCGCAGCCAATATTTCCATTTAGCAATACTGTTCCATTCGGCAAAGATATTTCCGCGTTGGAATAGCTCCTTATGTTTTCCAGTCTTACTTTGTTTAGTTTCATTTCCAGTGCTTCTTCATGTCCATTACTTTTGTTATTGATTCAACTAATCTATTTTCAAAGTCAGTATTGGTCTCTCCCTCGTGCTTTTCGTCGTCAAATGATTTCATCAGGTTCTCAGTGAGCTTTTTCTCCTCGTCTTTTGTCAATTTCTCGAATTTTATCTGCCCAAGGTGGCTTTCAATCAGCTTCTCCTCAATGTTATCGATGTTCCCGTCTTCAACCTTCACTTCTTCAAGCTCTTTTGTTGTTAGCTTTGATGTATTTTTCAGCACGAAATACGCCTGAGTAAGATTTTCTATTATGTCATTGAACTTTATGTCGGAAGGCTTCCCGCTTGCAAGCGTTCCATGGATTCTTAGCGTCACTATCTTGTCATTCAAGTCTCTTTTGTTTAATTCATCTATTATCTTCTGCTGCGCGTTTATCGGATGCATGTTGTTCACATCGATTTCAAGGCTTTCCACATCCTTCACGTTGACTTTTATGTACTCTATATTCAGTTTGTCATCAACAATGAAGAATCCGCCGTTCTTGCACTCTTCCAGTTCCTTAAAATTGTTCGGGAACAGCGCTCCAGGATAAGTCATCCAACCATATCCTTCTTTTTTTGTCTTCATGACGAAATGCGGATGTCCGCCAGCGTAGTAATTGAAGTTCATCGGCAGTCTTGCGATTGGTTCGGAATCTACCATCTCCCATCCGCTTGGCTTGAACTCGCTCAGTAATGTATGGAACAGGAATATCTTGAATCCTTTCTCGTTTGCAAGCTCTTCCTTGTTTTTCAGCTCATGATATTGGTATTTCTCCAGCCCTCCTCTATAGCCAGGCATTCCTGTGAGCTTTGTTCCTGTTTTATCAACAGTAAATTCCAGTTTTCCATCCTTGAACTTGTAGACATTATGGCACAATCCTGCTTTTTCCAATACATCCAACATTGTTTTTCCGCTTGGAGAGAAGTCATGGCTTCCAGGTATGATATAGACATCAATGTCGTTCTCTTTTAATTTGTTCAGTGCATGAGCAGCCTCGCTCACAGTGTCGATCTGCGGCAAAGAAGTGTTGAATAAATCGCCAGAAATTATCACAAAACCAACATTCTTCTCCACGCAGATGTCAATCGATCTCTTGAAAGCCTGCATGTTCAGTTCTTTCAGCTCAGGCTCCCTCCAGCCTCCTATATGGCAGTCAGAAAGATGTGCGAATTTCATTACGAGGCGCAATAAGTGCCAGAATTTATAAAGGTTTACGTGTTATCTGGGAAGTGAAATGAGCACTTGGGATAGGATTTACACGACTAGAGGTCCTGTGCAGGTAGAGCCCAGTATCCAGATAGTAAGTTTAGTTCCGATTTTTAAGGAAGCGGATGTCGCGATTGTACTTGACCATGGCTGCGGAACCGGAAGGCATGTGAAATATCTTGCAGAGCAAGGCTTCTATGTTATCGGGACAGATTATTCTCCAAAAGCCTTGGAACATGCACGCGAATTGACCAGAGGTCTTGAAGTAGAACTGACAGAATCACCTATGGATGTGATTCCTTATTCTAGCATGTCTATTGACGCAGTAATAAGCAGCCATGTTATCCACCATGCCACAGAAAAAACACGCGTAATTGCTTTTTCAGAAATAGCTAGAGTCTTGCGTAAAGGTGGGTTATTTTTTCTGCGAACAATTTCAACAAAACAGAGGTTGTATGGGCAAGGGAGAGAAGTGGAGCATAATACTTTCATTGATATTCCGGATTTGCCAGATGGAAAAACTCCTCATCATTACTACACTGAAGAAGAATTGCGAAGATGCTTGGTAGGTTATGAGATTCTTTCATTGGAAGAGATGTCATCGCCACCAGATTCAAGAGGATTTTGGAAGCACGGTCTTGAAGAGTTTGCTGTATTGGCTAAAAAAAGATAAGTCTTGCTTAGAAAACGATAAGTGTTCAGATGTTTTTTATGAATGAACTTCCTTGACCATACTTATTCCTGAAGCCAATGGAAGTCCAAAATTTCTGCGCTTCTGCATCAGGAGCCTTAAGCTCGACCACAGTGTAATCTAACGCATGAAGCAAATCCTCTAGCACCCTGTATAGCTTCGTACCATTTTGCTTTCTTCGTTCAGCTGGTTCTATTGCGAAATGATGTATCTGGGCAAGACTATTTTTGTAAAGACGGAGTTCGAATGAAGTATTATTGAATGGTATGTCTACTCCATCACCTTCATACTTTAACGTAAGTTTATCATTGTCTATCACCGCAGAAACTGCATGCCAGTCATAATATAATGGAAAATGCCTCATTAATAATGCCCTGGTTGCAAGAACAACATCAGTAGTTACCATATCAATACTAAAATTAGACTATTTATAAATTTAACTACTTAGTAATAATCACAACTTTATCTTCTTCCCATCGCCTAAGATATGCACGTCCCTTCCATGCTTGTATCCCATCTCTACAGCCAGATCTCCCATCGGCTCAAGTAATTTTCTCTCCCCATGGAAAGGTATTATGTGTTGCGGCTGTATCATCTCAACCAATTGCCTCAGGTCTTCTCTTCCAGCATGCCCTGAGACATGCACATTGGCAAATATCCTAGCTCCCTTCTTCAACAGAGCTTCTTCCATCTTCTTCCTGTTTTCAATATTGGGAGCCACCGGTATCACTCTATTCGAAAAGATATAAGAATCATCCTTCTTTATCTTGTATTCATATTCCCCATTTAGCATTTTAGTCAATATGGCTCCTTTTTCAGCCTGGCCTCCAGTCGCAATGACAAGGTAATTCTCCATTCCGTTCTTTTGCATCTGCTTCAATCTTCGTCGTATCATCCCTGAGTAGCCTATTATCTTTGCATCTTTGGTGAAATTGACCAAACCGCATTTTTCAGCAGCCATTATGTACTTCCTCATGCTTCTTCCCAAGATTACAACTTCCCTTCCTGTCTTCTTCCCGAATTCAATGAAGCTCTTCAATCTTGCAATATGTGAAGCGAAGCACGATCCTATCATCGCGTTGTTGTCATTCTCGGCACTGAACATCACTTCCCTAAGCATCTCTCTTGCAACTATCTCGCTTGGAGTTTTTCTCGCAGCAGATGAATACAATGAGTTGGGTATGACAGCCAAAACATTTTCATTCGCTAGTTTCTTCAGCCTTTTTATGTCAGAAACGGCTCCAACTATCGGGTTGTCATCGAACTTGAAGTCGCTTGCATATACTATCACGCCTTTCTTTGTATGCAGAAGGACATGGGTGCAATGAGGAGTCGAATGTGTTATATTTACAAACTCAACTTCGATATTCTTCCCAACTTGTATCCTTTTCCCTGTCTGTACGACTTCAAGATGATTGCCCTGCTGCTTCTCTTCAGCCAAGTACGTCTCTTTCAGGACTTCCATGGTAAAAGGAGTTCCGTATATCTTCGCCTTGTATTTCCTTGCAAGGTATGGAACCGCTCCAAGATGGTCCAGATGCGCATGTGAAATTACGATGGCTTTTACATTGTTCTTCCACTTGTCAAGAACGCTATCATCAGGTATGGCTCCGAATTTCGCAAGCCTTTCATGGGTTAGCCCGAGCCTGCTTTCCCCTTCCTCGAATTCAACGAGCTTCTGCAAGTGGAATCCCATGTCAAGAATCACTACCTCATCATCAACCCGGACAGCAGTCATGTTCTTGCCGACCTCAGAATAACCGCCGATTGCGAATATCTCTATCTCCATGAGCAATAAGCCAGAATATCGGCTTATATACCTTTCTGAGAATATTTTTTGCTGCGGAGCATTTCAAAGGCTTCTACTGTTGCCCTGACCAATAGGTCTATAGTATCTATCTTCCGGAAGTCGTCTTTTTCAAGCATGGCGGCGAATTCCGTGCAGCCTAATATGATTATTTCAGAGCCTTTCTTCAGGTAGTCCTCGCATATTCCCTTAGCTATGCCAGCCTGCTTGTCTCTCTCGATGCCCTTGTCGAAGTTTAATATCGCGGCAGTCAATCTCTCGATTTCTTCATCAGAAGGGTTCATGTAAGATATTCCTCCGAATGAGTACAGCCCTTTCTTGATTGTGCTGGAAGTTCCAAGTACTGTCACTTTGCTTATCCTGTTATTGCGCAAAAAGGCTTTCAGCACATCCCTAAGATCAAGTATCGGTGTGCCAACGCATTTCTGTAGCTTGTCATAGAACAGGTGTATCGTGTTGCATACCATGACTATGAAATCAGCGCCTACCTTTTCCAGCTCTTTCAAACCAGTGATATAATCCTTCAAATCTTCATCAGAGATATTATCGTGGATTAGTTCGACAGCAGGTATGCTATTTACGAATATCTGCGGGTAATCCTTGTTTCTCTTGACGAGCTTTCTCTCCTGCAGCATCCTGATGAGCCTGTTGTAGAAAATCCCTGTCGCTTCCGGCCCTATTCCTCCAAGCACTCCTATTTTGACATTGCCACCGGCAAATAGCTTTGGCTAGCAAAGAAGTGTTTTTAGTTCCAGAGATAATCACTTGGAGCTTTCATAAGCATAAACCATCATCATTGGATATTTAAAAGTTTCCTGTAAAAAATTCAGGAGTCAGCTTATATGTTTCTTGCTCTTCATTCCAACGATGACGACAAACACAGCTATTATCGCTATGAACATCAGCATCACTGATATCTCGCCTAGCAAGAACCCTATTTTTGACTGGAAAATCAGAGTTTTTCTCAATAGGCTCTCGCTCAGTATGAAAGGGTTGAACTGCACTATGTCCTTGAATACTCCAGGCAGGCTCTCCGTTGGCAGCAAAGCGTTCGAGAAGAAGAGCATTATGCTGCTCACAGATATCGAAGCCAGAGTTCCTGTCTCCTGCGTCCTGAATATATAGCCTATGAACATCCCAATCAGGATGAACAAAGATATTATCACCAGAACAAGTGGAATCAGATTTCCAAGCACGACAAGAAGGTCTTTCCTGAAGTAATACGACGCTGCAAGGAATATCACTCCGATCTGCACTCCAACAATTAAAAGATTTGTTATGAAATTTCCTAGGATGAACGTGTATTCTTTTGTAGGGGTTATGAAGTTCCTGAAATACGCGGTCCCTGTCTTCTCCCTTATCACTATGCTGGCCGACAGCATTATGCTTCCGAACATTACTACAATCACCAATAATGTTGGAAATAAGAAATTCAGGTTCGTGCTCTTGGCGACAACAGGCTTTATGGTCGTCCTTATCGGGCTGACGATCTTGCTCGCGCTTGTCAGAGCTACTTTGTTGACTTCAGCGTCTATCAAAGAGAAGCTGTCCTGCAGGCTGTCAAGATAACCGCCAGCTACGGCTAACTTGTTTGCCAGCTCATCAAGCTTTGCTTTCTGCGTATACTGTATGTTCTTCATCAATCCGATCTTCTTGTCTGCGTCAGCTATCGCGACTTTCAGTCTTCCAAGGCTTTTCCCCAGGTCAAGGAAGCTATTGTTGTAGTTTGAGTTTGCAGAGCTCAATTCCCTTTCTATGTCATTGAAGTCGACATTATGATCATAGGTAAGATCAACCCTCTGCAGCTCCTGGTTGACATTTATTACACCTGTCTTGAGTTCGCGGTTGTTCAGCAAAAGCAGGTTGATTATCTCATTGTTGTCCTGTATCTCGTTTCCGGCGCTTTTCAGCGTGTCAACAACATTCCCGGCAAGTTGCAGGCTGAGCTGCTCGCTCTTCGTGCTCACTTTTGCTGAAACTCCTTCCATCACAGCATATACCAAATTCACTCTTGAAGGATCAACATAGAACGATATCTCGCCCTGCGTATCCACACTCAATCCTGCAGGGAACGTTATGCAAACATGGATCTTCCCTTGCTTGATGTTGCTTATGCAATCCTCTGCAGACACCATCTTGTTCACGCTGAACTGCTTTCCTGCAAGCTCCTCCATGATGCTCTGGCTCAGCGCGCTGTAATCATCTGAATAAACCCCAACTATTATGTCATAGACGTTCGAGGTGTTGAATGCGGCTCCAACCAGCAATATTATCAATAATGGCCCGAAAACCACAATCAAGGCAGAGCTCTTGCTCCTTGTTATGAGCTTCAGGTTTCTGTGTATTATCTTCGCAAGCTTCTTCAGTGAGGTCACTTAAGATCTTTCCCCTGTCAGTTTCTCGAATATCTCGTTCAGGTCGGGTTTTTTAATCCCGAGTTTGACTATCTCCTTGCTGTTTCTTTTAGCGAAGTTCATTATGTGCCCCATCAAGGCTTCATTGTCCGAATATAATGATAGCTTGTTGCTCTCTATGGAGTATTCCTTTGGCATTGCGCTCCCTAGGTATGCGAGCAGTTCATTGTAATTAGGCTCCTTGAATTCCACGAATATCTCTGTCTGCTTCCCGTACCTCTTCCTCAAATCATTCAGGCTTCCGACGCCGAGCACTTTCTTGTCGTGTATCACGATGTAAGTGTCGCATAGCTGCTCAAGCTCCCACAGAAGATGTGATGATATCAATATCGTCGTCTTGAACCTGTTCTTTATCTCCTTGATTGACTTTATCATGTCCTTCCTCAGGGAAGGGTCAAGGTCCTCGATGGGCTCGTCCAATATCAGCACTTTTGGGAAATGTATCAATGCACATCCCAAATCCAGCCTCTTCTGCATCCCTCCAGACAAATTCTCTGCCAGTACTTTCCTCGCGTCCTCAAGCTTCAGGAATGCGAGTATCTCGTCAGAGTTCCTTTTTATCTCCTTGTCAGACAGGCCATACATCGTCCCGAAATAATCCAGGTTCTCCTCTACAGTCAGTTTCCCGTAGAAGCACTTGTCCTGGCTCGCGAAGCCGAAGTCCTTCTTCACCTGCTTCATGTTCTTCTCTATGTTCTTGTCATTGTAGAGAATCTCGCCGTCGCTCGGCTTGTAGAATCCTATGAGTATCTTCAGCAGCGTGCTCTTCCCGCAGCCGCTCACTCCAATCACTCCGACTATCTTCTCTTCAGGTATCTTGAGGTATATGTTGTCTAGAACTAGCTTGTTTCCGAACTTCTTCGTAACGCCTCTGACCTCTATTTCCCCCATGAGTGATTTAAGACGCGCTAATTATTTTTAAAGTTATCTAAAGCTTACTTTGGCTGAAGAAAAAGTTTATCGCGAACTTTTTTGCTTATAAGCGATACAGAGCCGCACGTCGAACATATACCCCAATCAACTCTTTGGATGTTATGTCTATTTATTATTCTTTTGTAACAACCAGGCATTGGGCAAATTAAAGGATTTATTTGAAAAGCATTAATGAGCCTTTGTTGTTTCTTCGGATGATATCCTTGAAATACTGGAATGCAAGCCTTACAAATTATTAGACTACGTTTAATATCTATTCCGCACTTAGAGCAATACTCTTTTTTGTCTTTTTTCTTTAACCAGTTTAGCATAGGACTATTTTATAGAGAAAGTGAGGATATCTCCAATTTTTAAATTTACTGCCGCACCAGCATTCAGTTCAAGCACATGCATCGCCTTCATCTTAGGCATGGCAAGTCTCCAGGGCTTGACATTCCTTCTTATGTCAACTATCCTCTTCTCCTTGTCCATCCACACGACATCAATTGGGAAAAACACGAAGAACATGTCTATCATCGCCCAATAACGGCTTTCCCTTGGTATGGTCATCAGAAGCCCAGTGCCTTTTTTCAGTAGTTTTGAGAATCTAAGCCCATGACCAATCCTGACAGGATTGGAGCTATACTCGACAGAAGCTATGACTCGTTTGCCTAGTCTTATTTTCATGATGATAAAAAAGAAGAAAAGAAGAAATAAGGTCTACTCTATCTGCGATACAATCTCTCCGGTCCTGACATGGTTGATGCCAGACGAGGTATTGTATGTTATGTTAAGCGCAGCCTTGTATCTTGCACCTGCAGATCCAGGGTCAGATGCGCCGCAATCGATTGTCAGTGTCTCTTGCTCTCCATCATTCAGACCGCCAGAAGCTGATGCTCCTACGTTTGGACATGTCGTGGCAGCGCTCGAGATGTTGACAGTGAATGGATTAAGGTTCTCTCCTATTCCATTCCTTACGATAAGCGAAATAGATGTAGTGTTTACCTTAAAGTCATTGCAGCTTACGCCTGGGAACAGTACACACGTTGCCGGCAGGAATCTTCCTGGGTTTAATACCCCGAAATAAGCCAGCGCACCGATTGCAATCAACACAACTAGGATCGCCCAGCCATAAGTCATTAAGAACTCTAAAGCAGCTTGTGCTCTTTTAGTATTCATTAGCTTGTCACCTCACATATTGAATTTTGATGTAAAAATATACCAAGAAGCGAATATATAAATCTTACCATGGCAGGGTTATCAGGGAAGGCTATGAAACTTGGTGGATTTGCCATGGTTTCAGCTAATCTCCTATTCAATCTGCGTTACGATCTCTCCTGTCCTGATATGTGTTATCTTGGAGGAGGTGTTGTATGTTATGTTCAGCATGGCATTGAATTCAGTCTCTACAAGCCCCGGATCAGACGCACCGCAGTCGATTATCAGCGTTTCCTGCTCACCGTCGCGCAAGCCACCGACAGCAGTTGCTCCTGCATTGGCGCAGGTATCAGCAGCGCTTGAGATGTTTATCGTGAAAGGGATCATGTTCTCCCCTGCGCCGTTCCTCAGCACAAGGAGGATTGATGTGGTGTTCACCTTGAAGTCCTCGCAAGCCACTCCTGGAAAGATTACGCAAGTTGAAGGCAGGAATTTCCCTGGATTCAGCACGCCGAAGAATGCCAGCGCTCCAATCGCGACAAGGACAACAAGTATCGCCCAGCCATAAGTCATTAAGAACTCTAAAGCAGCTTGTGCTCTTTTGTTGTTCATTATTTTGTTGTTCATTAAGATGTCGCCTCATCAATTATCTAAATTTGATGTATGAATATTATTGAAGACCTGTATATAAATATTGTCCTATTGGTATTACTACGGAAAGATAAACAAAGTATATATAAAAAGCAAGTGGTTTCTCATTGGTAATGCTTAACAGGAAATCGCAGACCAGCTTCGAGTATCTTTACTTGATAGGATTCTTGCTTGTTGTCCTGACTCCTTTGATATACTATTCTTTCAACACATCCACGAGCCAAGTCAGGTTGGAAAGGCTGGCTGAGAGCCTTGACTCGTTGAAGCACTCGATTGACACAGTCTTCTCCCTCGGTCCGAAGAACGTCCAGATAGCGACTATATATCTTCCAGGAGGCATCCACAACATCACGATAAGCGGGAAGGAAATAACGATAAAGGCTTATGTCAGCGGGATGCTGTCCGACTATCATTTCTCCGCGCCGATAAACGTCACAGGCTCGATTGACAATGAGCAGGGAATACACAACCTGAGGATAGAATATCTGGATACAGGCATAATCAACATAACAGAACCATGAAAAAAGCCCAAGTTTCAATAGAATTCGTGTTCGTGCTAGCGTCCTTGATGCTGCTGTTCATATTGATACTGATAACAACCAACGAGAAGAACGTCCAGAACAAGCAGACTTCTGAGTTCCTTGCGGCCAGGAATGAGTGCTTCGAGATCGCGAACGCGATTTCTATGGCGCATTCCAACGGCGAGGGATTCAGGGTAAACATCTCAACTTACTACAACACGAGCATATACGATTCCGGATTGATAACTGTGACTTTCGAGAACAAGCAGGACTTCACTGCGAGCTGCACTTTCCTCGGAAGGCTGAATAATACTGTGAATATAAATTCGTCAGCTGTGGTGAAGAATGTCAACGGGGTGGTATTCATTGAGGAATAGGCGGGGCCAGGTGGCTGTCATAGACTTTTTCATAGCCCTCGGCTTGTTCCTGATAATGCTGATGGTGATAATATTCGAATGGAACCTCTATTCTAAGAATTTCAATGACAACATAGATTACAATGTGATGGTGGCGAAGACCGGGTATATTGGCGATGTTCTCGTGGGAACCGAAGGGATCCCGTCAGACTGGAATTATACCGATGTTACCTTGCCGGGCCTCGTATCATGGCAGGATCGGAACCTTTCGGCGTCAAAAGTCACGAATTTCAAGAATCTCACTTCTGATGAGATAAAGGACATGTTCGATGTCAAGCTTTATGCCATAAACTTCTCTCTCGTGTATTCGAATGGCTCGAGAATCTTCAGCCTCGGAACGGACGTTTCCACAGAGAACATTATAGTGAACGCAAGGAGGTACGCAACATACAACAATGAGACCGTTTATCTTGACGTGCAGATCGGGGATTAATAGGCGAGGGGCTATCTTCGCGATAGATAGTTCCATAGCCATCACCATAGCGATAATAGTCCTTGCTGCATCAGCTTATTTCCTCACATACACTGGGGGAGATCCGATAACGAAGCTCAACACATACAGGACTGGCTTCGATCTTGTGACAGTGATGGATTACGAGGGGGTTTTCGACAGGTTTGATTCAAACGAAGTCACGACCTTCACGAACAAGAATCTTCCGGCGAGCCTGAGCTTCAGGCTTGAGCTAATAGTCTCAAATGCGAGCAACTCCAACCTGACTGTCGGCGATGGGCTGGACGAGGCAGGCAACTCATCGATAATAGCAGGCGATAGGATTACAATTGTCAACAATGAGGATGCAAGGGCGAGGTTCTACATATGGGTGAAATGAAGAAAGGCGTGCTGTTCACTTTAGGGCTGACTTTGCTAGTCATGAGCGTCTTTGTCCTTTCAGTGATGATCTACAGGAGCTACCAGTTTTCAGCTGAGCGTACTGCGGACATGCTGATGGTGGAGCGCACTGCCGATATGTTCTATTCGGTTGAATCTGCTTTCAGCAAGCTCTATTACAACGCAAGCACAGTTCGCATAAGCGCCAACGGCACTAGGCTGATATTCTACCCCTTCAACATGAAGCTAGGCACGTTCTCGACGAAGTCTTCTGATCTCGAAGGCTACATAGAGGAAGCTTACCCTGGAGTGGAGATAGCACGGGCCGTCACTCCATCGGATTTCAAGTTCTTCGTAACGAACAAGTCCGGCTCTGAGATGACCAATATCACGTTGGACTACATCAACGACAACAAGTCAACTGCTACGCTCAACACGATGGCGACCCGCGTTGTGATCTACTACTACAGCGCATCAAACAACGGCACAGTCCAGTGGACCGGCACTACAGCTGGTTCTTTGAATGTCACGGTTGTTGCGGAAGGAACAGGAAGCTGGAGGAGCGAAGCTGGACGCCTG
>DATDVX010000004.1:0-3058 GCA_035289885.1 Candidatus Nanoarchaeia archaeon
GGGCATGAGATAAAGAGAAAATGAGAATAATAGACATATCAATGCAGATGTACGAGGGAATGCCTATCTACCCTGAAAATCCCTTGCTGAGGATAAGACCGGTGAAAAGAGTCCCGGAAAATTCATCATCAATTTCAGAGATAAGAATGGGGAGCCATACTGGAACTCACATAGACACGATGCTTCACATCTCCCAAGGCGCCGGTGGGATAGAGAACATCCCTCTGGAAGATTTGGTAGGCCCATGCCAGGTTGTTGACCTAACGCACTGTGATGGTGAGATAAAAGCCGAAGACCTGGCCGCGAAAAAACTCAAAATGAACAGGGTTTTGCTGAAAACTAAGAATTCTGTCAATAGAACCGATACTTTCAACAGAGATTTCATCCATCTGAGCGATGAGGCTGCGAGATACCTAGCAGACCTCGGGCACATCAGGACAGTTGGCGTTGATTACCTTTCAATCCAAAAATTCCACAAGGGCAACCAGGAAACTCACAGGGCGTTACTCGGCATGGTAACTGTGATAGAAGGGCTTGTGCTTGATGCTGCAAGGGAAAGAAGATACGAACTGATATGCCTTCCATTGAAAATACACGGACTTGACGGAGTTCCGGCAAGAGCAGTGCTCATTGAGAGATATTAGGAATTCTTGACAGAAACCTTTAAAAAGCCCTGACAAGTAAAATCCCTTAAAATCAATATTTAGGAGGAGCAAAATGGCTGAGGTTACCAAAGATATCGTGGACAAGGCTTATGAAGCCGTTGAAATAGCAAGAAAATCAGGGAAAATAAAGAAAGGCGTCAATGAGACGACAAAAGCAGTGGAAAGGAAAGTCGCAAAACTAGTTCTAGTGGCGAAAGACGTCAATCCTCCTGAAGTCATGATGCATCTCTCGCCATTGTGCAAGGAAAAGGAAGTGCCTTGCGTCATGGTCCCGAGCAGGGAAGAGCTTGGAGCAGCAGCAGGGCTTGGAGTAGCAACGTCAAGCGTCGCGATAACCAAGGAAGGGGACGCGAAAGACATAATCAACGAGATAACAAAGAAATTAGCAGCTTAAAATGCCAGACCATAAAGACAAGAAATACCAGCAGAAGAAGGAAGAGGCTACTCCTGAAGTAAAGGGACGAGCGGCCTTCTCGCAAGCCTACCCGGCTGTAGTCGAAGAGATAATCGGGAATGCCGGAACAAGAGGAGGGGTTCTGCAGGTAAGATGCAAGATACTTGACGGGATGGACAAGGGAAAAATTCTAAGAAGGAATGTCAAGGGCCCAATAAGGGAGCAGGACATACTCATGCTCAGAGAGACTGAAATAGAAGCCAGGAAGCTCATGCAGGGAAGGAAAGGCGGGGCGAAGAAAGTTGGTTAAGTGCACATTCTCAGGCGTCGAGATCCCGAAAGGAACAGGAATCATGTACGTCAAGAAAGACGGCAAGATACTTTATTTCCTGAATTCAAAAGCTGAGAAGAATTACTTCAAGCTCGGAAGAAAGCCAATACACACCAAGTGGAGCTTGAGATACAAGAGGGAAGCGGTAAGGACCGAGAAAGAAGAAGGTGCTGAGCAATGATAGAGCGGACACTTGTGCTGATAAAGCCTGATGGAGTGCAGAGGGCACTGATTGGAAAAATCCTGGAAAGATTCGAGAATGCCGGGCTGAAGATAGTAGGCATGAAGATGGTCTGGGCTGACAAGAAGTTCGCCGAGAAGCATTACACTGAAGATCTTGCGATAAGAAGGGGCAAGGAAGTAAGGGACGTCATGGTCAATTTCATCACCCAAGGGCCTGTTGTCGCGATCGCGCTTGAAGGCGTCGAAGCGATAGAGGTCGTGAGGAAGCTTGTCGGGTCAACCGAGCCGAAAGTCGCATTGCCTGGAACGATAAGGGGGGATTTCACCCACCACTCGATAGCGCATGCGAACGAACTGAAAAAGGCCATAAGCAACATAATACATGCATCAAGCGACAAGAAAGACGCAGAGAATGAGCTGAAGCTGTGGTTCGACAAGAAGGAACTGCACAGCTACAAGACAGTGCATGACATATACGTTTTCTAGAGACTGAAGGGAAGCGAATTTGGACTGGGAAAAAGAGATACGCAATCTGCAAAAGGAGATAAGCAGCGTCGTCGGAAAATTGAACGATAATGTCGATGAATTCTGGAAGAAGAACATCGCAGGGACAAAAAAGCCTTCAACAGACATAACCCACAGCAGTAAGGACGTGATGATAAACTTCCACATGCACGGCGTTGACAGGAAAAAGGTCTTCCTGGTTGTCGATGATGACAAGGTGACATTAGAAGCAGAAAGAAAAATAAAAAGCAAATCTAGGAAGTCGCAGTCAACTTACGTTGAAAGGCTTTTCAGGGAGATAACACTGCCCGCAGGCCTGAACATCGAAAGAGCCAGGCATTACTGGGATGGAAACATGCTTACAGTGATCATACCCAAGAAGAGATTAAGCTAGTATTCCATTCGCATGACTTGAAGTTCTGCCTACATCAGAGAATGAATAAATATCCTAATATCAATTCTCCAGGAAATAAGCTGGGATCTCGCTGCCCATTTCCTGCAATTCGTACTCGCATATCCTGCAGAGATACGGATTAGTCTTAGCTGACTTCAGGATCAGCTCATTGCATGAGATGCACTTTCTTCGCATTTGGACCGTCACCTCCTTCAAAGTTGTAATGAGTCACAATCCTGCACATGCTGAAGACTTCTCCTGGAGTCTCTTCGTCTGGCATGAAATGCCTTGTGCCTCGCATGTCGGATTCCGAAACTATTGTCACATCGAGCCTCAAATCTACCACCCCCACAAATCGCTTCAATGACTAAGCTTCGTTGTAACCTTGCAGGAAACCAGCCTCTTCCAGAGAAATCTCGTCGTCATCCAGAAGCGCTTCTATCTGCTCCTCATTGAGGTATTGGTCGTTGTCATAAACAGTTTCCCCCTCGTATGTCATATCACATCCCCCCTTTTTGGTATAGAATCCAGATGGTGTAACTTATTTATATAATCGTGTCGTAGTTATTACTACGACAAACAAAACA
>DATDVX010000005.1:0-5858 GCA_035289885.1 Candidatus Nanoarchaeia archaeon
TTCCAAGCTACCAGGAGAAAGCGCTCTGCGTGAGAAAGCGGAATTGCTTGAAGCAGAGATACGCGGGCTGGATGATTCCTTGGACAAGCGGGTTATAGAGCTGCGTAGCATGCTTATCGAGCCTCTGAACCTGGAAAAAAGAGTGGAGCGCGTCATCATCTCTCCTGCAGGGCAGCTGAATTACGTCCCTTTCACTATCTTGATGCAGGACAAGGAGATTGTCTATTCTCCTTCGGGCACGATCTACGGATTGCTCATGGAAGAGCAGGCGAAGCGCGGAACCAAAGTGTTCGCGATAGGAAATCCTGCTTACACAAGCAAGAGCAGGCTCGCTCTTTTGCCAGAGACGCAGCAGGAAGTCGAGGCAATAGGAAATGTCCTCTTGACGAAAGACAAGGCCACCAAGGGAAATCTTTTGGATGCATTGAAGCAGGAAGAGCAGTGGCGCTCAGTTCACTTCGCATGCCACGGGCTTATCAATCCGAATCATCCATTGCATTCTTCGCTCGCCCTGACGCCTGATGGAGATAACGACAGCGGCTTGTTCACCTGCCTTGACATCTTTCGCCAGAATATCCATGCAAACTTGGCTGTTCTTTCAGCCTGCGAAACAGCGAAAGGCAAGGTCGTTAAAGGCGAGGGGATTGTAGGACTGACCCGCGCTTTCATGTATTCCGGTACACCTGGAGTCATATGCTCTCTTTGGAAAGTTGATGACGCAGCTACAAGGGCCTTGATGACAAGATTCTATGAGACATGGAATCCGAAAGAGAATAGCATCGATGCTGCAACTGCCTTGAAAGATGCGCAGGACTTTATCCGCGACCAAGAAAAATGGAAGCACCCGCTTTACTGGGCGCCTTGGGAGCTTTGGGGAATTTCTAAGTAGGATTAAGCGATCTTGACGTCAAGCTGCTCGAAGTATCTTTTCACTGTAGAATTAAGTTCAGCGAGGTTCTGCTTCCCTCTTCCCAATAATATCGCCTTGCTCTCGGTTGATGAGACAGTTATCACGATTGTGTTGTCCTGCAATTCGATTGATTCTGCTCTTACAGGATGTATCGCATTCTTGACGAAAGTCGCGGGATCATTATTGTATTCTATCGCCTTAACTCTTTTCTTCATCCTGAAGCTGACGTTCTTTATGTTGGAGCCGTTTTTCCCGATGGCTTTTCCCATCTCGCCCTCTTCGACGACGAAAACAAGAGTCTCATTCCTGTCGAAGAAAGCGTCCTTGACTTTAGCATGAGTCATGTTCTCGAAAGAATTTATGAAGCCTATGACTCTCAGGTCTAGTTTTCTCATCTTAGCAGCTTACTACAGAGACAGCAAACGGCTTCTTGCATACCATTGCCAGTTCGTCATTTGGCTCTTTAAGGTTTATTATTTCTATATTGGACATCTTAGCATAGTGCTCGATGTCATCTCTTGAGGTTTTTGGGCAATTGCTTGCAAGGAATACTTTCTTCACTTTGCCTAGCTTCAGCTTCTTGATCGTGAGTTCGCTGCCGAATACCGGCTTGTCTTCCTTCAGTACCTTCCTAAGTTCTTCGAGGCTCATTTTTTACCTTCCTTTTCCTCTTTTTCTTCCTTTAAATTGTTTTGCTTCATCCTCGCGATCAAATCCGGCAATCCGGTTCCAAGCGGCACAGGCTGGTTCACTATGACGTTCTCTATGACTGAGTTCAGGCTGTCGACTTCTCCAAGCAAGGAAGCGTTCACTATGTGCTTTATAGGCGTTTCGAATGATGCCCTTGCCAGAACAGACTCTTTCTCGCCGGCGATTCCGCTTCTTGTTATTCCCTTTATCTGGCCTGTGTGAGTCATTATGTCAGCTATGAACAGTATGTGCCTTATGTCGATGTCAAGTCCCTGGTCCTGTATGACTTTTTTAGCTTCCTCGATTATAGTCTGTCTTGTTGCTTCAATCCCGTAGTTCTTGAACATGTCGTAGATGTCGTTTGTCCTCGTCCTTGTCTCATCCACTTCTTTTATCAGGTTGGCGTCGTGCACGTTCGTACCAACTGTAACAATCATGAACTCGTTCTGGTTCTTGACAGGTATGACCTGCGTGACTCCCTTCACGCCTCGAACGAATACATCCTTGACTTTCTCTTTAAGCTTGTAGACTTCAGACAGCTGGTTTTCCTCGGCCATCGTCTTGATTATTATGGTGTTGTCCTCGTGCTTCAGCTTGATGTTGCTCAGGTTCTCTTCTATGGATTTTATCAGCATCTCTTCGCTGATTAGGACTTCCCTCATCCTTGACTTGTTCATCACAAGCTCGACTTGCAGCCTGGCTATGTTGATCGTGAATTCTGATATTAGCTCCTTGACTCTCGTCTCTTTTATTGCAGCAGCGACCTTCCTGACTTTTTCCTGGTCCTGGTTGAAAGGCTTCTTCAGGTAAATCTCCATCATCGGAGTCTCGATCTCCTTTCTCGCGTCGAACAGCTCGATCAGTCTAGGCAGTCCCTGGTTGACAGCTACTTCAGCGACACCTGCGAAGTGGAACACGTTCAATGTCATCTGTGTTCCTGGTTCACCGAAGCTCTCGGCTGTTATTATCCCGATTGCCTCTCCTGGGTTTATCTTTGCGTTGTCATATTGCTTCTTGATCCTTTCAAGGCATTCTTTCATGTGCTTAGGGCCGAGTTCTCTCTTCTTCGCTTCCTTCTCGAACTCGTCCAGGATCTTGTCCGGCACCAGGCCCCTGTATTCCTCTATCATTTCTAGATCTCTCCTGTTACGTCAATGATTATCTTCTTGACGTCGATTGTCCCGCCTTCGGACTTGCTTACATCAATCCCGTCTTCTCCATACTTGAACTGTATGACGTTCTTGTTGGCATCCCTTACAGTGCCGTCATACTCGACTTTCAGGTCCTGCAAAGCATTTGCCAATCGTCTATATAGGTATCCTGATTTAGGCGTTCTGAGTGCAGTGTCCATTAATGCATCCCTTCCTGTCATCGCATGGAAGAAGAATTCAGCTGGGCTCAGCCCTGTCTTGAATGCGTTCTTTACGAATCCGTGCGCTTCAGGTCCTAGATCACCTTTCTTGAATATTGACAATGTCCTTCCCCTGTATCCCTTGTTTATCCTCTGGCCTCGAAGGTCTTGCTGGCCGACGCAGGCGCTCATCATTGCAAGGTTGAGCATGTTTCCCCTGGCTCCTGACTTTGCCATGATTATGGTGTGATTGCTGTCGTTTGAGCTTCCCCTTATCAGATCACCAATCTTGTTTCTGACCTTGTTCAGAACTTCAAGTATCTTGGCTTCAAGCGTCTCATCTTCAGTCTTTCCAGGCAATGCCTCAAGCTTGCCTTTGTTGTACAATTCGATGAATTCATCTGCCTTCTTGTATGAATCATGCAGCATTTCCGTGACTTTCACCCTTATGTCAGCAGGCAGATCGCTGTCAAGCACTGATGTTGTGAATCCTCTCTTCAATAAAGTGGCTATTCCAAGCCTGAATACCTTCCCTATGAAATCTAGTGTCTTGTCCTCCCCGTATCTCCTGTAGAACTCTCTAAGCAGCACTCCTTTGTCCTCTCCGATAGACCCCTCATCTATGAAGCCTTCAAGCAGGTGGCCCTTCTTTATGACTATCGATGTGTTCTTCCCTTCTGCTGTGAAATTGAAATCCTCAGGCAACAGCTTGCTGAATATTTCCCTGCCGTCAACAACTTTCTTGTCAAATATGACATCTTCGACTCCTATGGAAATCAATAGCTCTGCTGCTTCCTTGTGGGTCATCTTCATGTCTTTAGTTAACAGATAGTTTCCTGATATGGAATCTTCGACGCAGCCGATGACGTTGTATCCGTGCTTCGGTGTCATTATCTGCGTCTGCACCTGCATGAGCACCTCTGCTTCAGCTCTCGCCTCTTCAGTCTGTGGAATGTGAAGGTTCATCTCGTCTCCATCGAAGTCCGCATTGTAAGGGTTGCAGACGCTTGGGTTTAATCTGAAGCTCTTTCCCGGCATTATCTTTACTTTGTGGCACATGATGCTCATCCTGTGCAAACTTGGCTGCCTGTTGAATATTGATATGTCCCCGTCAATCAGGTGCCTTTCAACTATGAATCCGTTTGCCAATTCTGCGAGAAGCGCTTCTTTCGTGTCCTCGCTAATCTTTTTCTTCTTTCCATCAGGCCTTATGACATAATTGGCTCCCGGATAGACATCAGGTCCCTTCTTTATCAGCTCTTTCAGGTAATCGATGTTCCAGTCAGTCACCATTTCAGGCACTGTCAGTTCCATCGCAACCTCATTAGGGACTCCGACTTCGTTGAACTTGAGTTTTGGATCAGGGCTTATCACTGTTCTTGCGGCGAAGTTGACTCTTTTACCAGCCAGGTTGTGCCTGAACCTTCCTTCCTTGCTCTTCAATCGCTGTGTCAATGTCTTCAGTGCCTGTCCTGACCGATGTCTTGCAGGCGGTATCTGCGTCACAGTGTTGTCGAAGTATGTTGTCACGTGGTATTGAAGCAGGTCCCATAAATCCTCAACGATGATCTCAGGCGCTCCTGCGTTTATGTTCTCGAACAGCCGCTGGTTTATCCTTTCGATGTCACCAAGCTTGTGAGTCAGGTCATCTTCAGACCTTTCACCTGTTTCCAGTGTGATTGAAGGCCTTATTGTGACAGGCGGAATCGGCAATAATGTCATTATCGCCCATTCTGGCCTTGCGAACTTGGAGTTTACCCCGAGAAGCTTCAAGTCATCAGCAGAGACTCTTTCAAGCCTTGCCTTCACGTCGTTCAGGCTGAGCCTTTTCTCACCTTCCATGAAAGTAGTTGGCTTCTCCACCTTTACGCTTATCTGCTTCGACTTGCAGTGAGGGCATTTCCTTATGTTCTTCAGCGAGTTTATTATCTCGTTTGTCTTCGCTCTTACACCATCAGCTCCGACTCTCTTCTCGTATTTGCCAATCAATTCAATATTTTCCAGCCTTTCCTTGTCAGCCATCAATATCTTGAAGCATTCCTTGCATGTGCATCTCAGTACATCCAGAACCATCTTGACGTATTTTATGTGGACAACAGGCCTTGCCAGTTCAATGTGGCCGAAGTGACCGAGGCATTCCTTGATCTTCGCTCCGCATGTCTTGCATCGCAGTCCAGGGTCGATGACTCCTAGTCTCGTGTCAAGCAAACCGCCGTCGACAGGGTATCCTTCCTTGTCATACAGTTCAGCAGTCACTATCTTGGCCGCTGACATCTTCTCGATCATCTCGGGACTCAACAACCCGAATGTTATGCTCTTGACTTTCTTGTAAACGTATTTGTCCATTTTAGTACTTGTTCTCCAGCGTCAGTTTTGGATAGATTCCCATTGCCTTCAGCTCATCAAGCAACAGCTTGAAAGCGTAGCTCACTTCAACATGATTGATTTCCGAGTTTGTCCCGTGCAACTGGCAGAACCTGTTGTTCCTGTAGTTGTCTTCAATCGCCAGCATTCCGCATTCAGCGCATACCGGAATGACTACTTTGTCTGAGTCGAATCTTTCCTTGAGCAATAACGAAGCTCCGTGCGCGACGAAGCAGTCCTTCTCCATTTCTCCAAGTCTCAGGCCTCCGCCCTTGCTTCTTCCTTCGACAGGCTGCCTTGTCAGCAATTGTATCCTTCCTGCAGCTCTCGCGTGCAGCTTGTTTGCGACCATGTGCTTTAGTTTCAGGTAGTACATATTTCCGACGTAAATCCTGACCTTGAACCTCTCTCCTGTTATCCCGTTGTACATCACTTCAGTCCCATCATCCCTAAATCCCATCTCAACCAGTTGTTTTCTAAGGTTTTCCTCAGGCTCTGCCTCGAATGTCGTGCCGTCGACGTATCTTCCAGTCAAGGCCCCTG
>DATDVX010000006.1:0-7748 GCA_035289885.1 Candidatus Nanoarchaeia archaeon
CGCTAGCGATGAGGCGAACTTGGTCATAAAAGGCGGCGGTGTTTTCGATTTAGGCTCGACAAACGCGCCATCATCGAGCTTTGCAATCACTCTGACAACAGACTCGAGCAAGTTTGAGGAAACTTCATCAGGCGAGACAATCACGATCAACATCGAGAAGCGCACTTCGCAGGTCGGCATCTCAAGCATAACAGGAGTCTCTACCAGCACAGTCGGAGGCGGACTGGCAGGGATGACGTTGTACGGTGCTGAAATAGATCTTACGGATCCAGGGACAGGAGCTGAAACTCTTGAGATGACTTACCCAATCTCGCAGGTCTTTTCACTGGTGGATGTGAGCGAGGGCCTTTTGACAGGGACATCAGGGACATGCTCCGATGGCTTCAGGAATCAGGGCGAGGAAGACGTCGATTGCGGCGGTCCTTGCGCTGCATGCGACTTATGCTCAAACGGCCTTCAGGATCCAGAGGAAGAGGGCGTCGATTGCGGCGGGGACTGCACAACAGCCTGCCCGATCATCCAAAACGCCACAGTTGAAGCGCCGATCCAGACGCAGCCGTGCGATGGCTGCTGGGATTTCAAGACATGCGTTCCTTTGGGTACAAGGACCGAGACGCAATATTGCCATGAGAGCCTGTCCATGAAGCCGTTCAAGGCCTTGAAAGAGGCATGCTACCAGGATTACCAGTGCGCTTCAAATCTTTGCAGGAACAACTTCTGCGTTTCCCAGGAATCCGGCGCGATAATGTTCAACATAATAGTCATACTTCTCATCATAGCTGCAGTGTTTATAATGCTCAGGATTTCTCCATAATCTTTCTCAGAATTCAAACGGCATCTTTCAAGGCCTAATCTTTAATTTATATTCTTTGATATATATATGAATATACCTATAATTTCCCAACATTACTTATATACCTGGCATTTATATCAATTATTATGGGTAAAATCGGATCAACACGGGTGGCTTACGCGAATGTTGAATGTCTAGGTAAGAAGATACAAGTGCTTACTGGCATAAGTAATACAATCACCTTGTCTCAGCCGCTTAGATGTATGTGTGCTGCTAACAACGATACAATGGTAGAAGAAATAATTGTCTCAACAAGCCTGCATGCTCGTCCTGCTTCTAGCACTGCTGTTGCAGAAACAATGCTTTTTGCGCAAACGGACCAAATACTCTGGCGCTTACCTGTTGATCGCTCCCATAAACAAAATTATATACATGCGTATGTCCACGAGATGTCTTCCAATACTGTTAGTGATATTGTTAATGCTATTATCCAAAAGCATCAAGAAATTTGCGTCGAGATTGCTAGACTATATTGAATCTGTTTCATTTTTGAGTTAGTAATAGTTATTTTCCGAAACATTTTCGTCATTCACCCTTCGAAGAGGCCTAGCGTTTTTAAAATAAGTCTCGGCCAAAGGAAGTTTTATCGCCATAACCTTTATAAACATACTTCCACAAAAGTTTTTTTATGGGACGAGTAGAGAAGGAAGCAGAGGCTGCGCAGCAGCAGATGCAGGAAGATATTTCTAGAGTTAAGGTACCGCGAGGCAACCAATGCATCGGCTTTCTCGAACAGAGATTGGGCGGTTCAAGGATGCGAGTCCGTTGTTTGGACGGGAAAACGAGGATATGCCGGATCCCAGGAAGATTAAAAAGAAGGTTATGGGTCAGGGAAGGTGACACCGTCCTTGTGGAGCCATGGGAACTAGGCGGAGATGAGAAAGGGGACATAATCTTCAAGTACAAGCAGAATCAGGTATCATGGCTGGAGAGGAAGGGATTCATAAAGAAGATTCAAGAGTCCAGCGAATTTTAGCTTATGTTTGCGAACGAAATTCTTATCCCGAAGGATAGGGTGGCAGTGCTCGTCGGCACTAAAGGCGCTATGAAGAGGAGGATACAGAAGGAAGCTCATGTAATTCTGGATATCTCCAGAGAAGGCGATGTTTTGATTTCTTCGGATGACAACCTGGATGTGTTCATCGCGACAAACATCGTCAAGGCGATCGGCCGTGGTTTCAATCCTGAAATCGCGCTGAACTTGGTCAAGGATAATTTCGCAGTTGAGTTCATCAACATCAAGGAATTCACGCGGGACACGAAGAAGGATCTTGAAAGGGTGAAGGCCAGGCTTATTGGCACGAAAGGAAAAGCATGGCAGACAATCGAGAACCTCACTGGCTGCAAACTGGCAGTGTATGGTAAGACTGTTGCGATAATCGGCGATGTCGAGGATATTCTTCTTGCCAAAGAAGCTGTAGTCAAGCTGTTATCAGGCTCTGTTCATGGAAATGTCTATGGTTATGTCGAAAGAACCCGGAAAAAGAACAGAAATTAGCTGAAAAAACAACAAAACTTATAAAGAGTTCTTGAAAATATTACTTTGATGCCAAAAGAAGCTAAAAAAGAGGTAATAATAGCGCAGGAGTTGGCAAAGAAGCAGAGAGAGATTTCTATATCTGAATTTTTCACAAAAAACAGGCATTTGCTCGGCTTCGACAACCCGTTGAGGGCGTTGTTGATGACCGTGAAAGAAGCTGTTGACAATTCCTTGGACGCATGCAACGAAGCGAAGATACTTCCGGATATCCATGTCGAGCTTAAAAAAATAACTGAAGAGCGTTTCAAGGTCATCGTCGAGGACAATGGTCCGGGTATCGTGAAGGAGCAAATCCCGAGGATTTTCGCTAAATTGCTCTATGGCTCAAAGTTCCACAGACTTCGAATGAGCAGAGGCCAGCAGGGAATCGGGATCTCGGCATCAGTTCTTTATTCTCAGTTGAGCACAGGAAAAGCATCAGTAATACTTTCAAAGATCCATCCGAAGAAGCCAGCGCATTATTATGAATTAAAAATCGACACTGCAAAGAACGAGCCTTTGATTGTCAAGGATGAGATAAAGGACTGGAGCCACAAGGACCACGGAACAAGAATTGAAATTGAATTAGATGCAAAATACCAAAAAGGAAAGCAGTCAGTCGACGAGTTCCTGAAGCAGGTTGCAATTGTGAATCCATATGTGAAGATTACCTATATCACTCCAGAGAACGAGAAGATAGAGTTCCCGCGAGTCACAAACGAACTGCCTATTGAAGCTAAGGAGATCATGCCGCATCCATACGGCCTAGAGCTTGGCACATTGATAAGGATGCTCGCTGAGACATCTGCAAGATCAGTCCAAGGGTTGTTGACGTCGGAATTTTCAAGGATAGGTTCGGGAACAGCGAAAGAGATGTGCGAGAAAGCAGGCTTGAAGCCTGACCAGAAACCACATTCATTGACAGCAGAGCAGGCTGAAAAACTTTTCAGGTCAATGCAGGAAGTAAAAGTCATTGCTCCGCCGACAGATTGTTTGAGTCCGATAGGAGCGGAATTGTTGGAAAAAGGATTGAGGAAAGAGATTCCAGCTGATTTTTACGTCACGACTTCAAGATCACCGGTCGTTTACAGGGGTTTCCCGTTCACGATTGAAGTAGGCATAGCTTACGGAGGTTCTCTTGAGAAGGAATCCCAAGTCAAATTAATGCGCTTCGCAAATCGTGTTCCATTGCTGTACCAGCAGGGAGCATGCGCAATCACAGAAGCGGTTACTGGTATCAGCTGGAAGCCTTATGGTCTGAACCAATCAGGAAGCAACATCCCGACAGGCCCTGCAGCGATAGTAATACACATGGCATCGGTCTGGGTTCCGTTCACATCAGAAGCCAAGGATGCAATCGCACATTACGACGAGATTATAAAAGAAATTAAATTAGCCCTACAGGAATGCGGAAGGAAATTAAATGCTTACATCAACAAGCATGTTCGAGCTCAGGAACAACGTGAAAAAATAGACCTATTTGAGAAGTATATTCCTGAATTGGCAAATGCACTATCTAATTTAACTAGTGATAAAAAAGAAGTGTTGGAAGAGAAGCTAAAAAAATTATTAAAAAAAGAGCTTCCAACATTAGAGGCTGAAAATGGCGCAAAAGAACAAAGCAAGTGAAAAGTTGAAGGAATTAGGAGAAGGCGTAGTCAAAGACATAGAGAAAGGCAAGAATCCCAGCGTTGAAGTTCCTTTGAGAGCTTTGAGCAATGTAAAATTCAATACGAAATCTAAAACTCTGGAGTTAGGAGACAAGTTTGCTTCAAGGTATTTCTTCAATGTCGCTCATGCCAAGAAATTCCTTCAAACTATGGAAATAGCATCGATTTTGAAGAAAGAACTGCTCGATACAGACAAGCATGAGCACCTGAGAGGTGTTTTCTACATGACGAAGAGGACCATCCCGGGAACAAATGTTAATCTGGTCGATGATCAAACTGAATCTGATAAGATTCTCGAGGATTTGGAGGTCATTACAGGTCTTTCAAGGGAAGAATTGCATGTTTCTGCTAATAAGATGGGGAGTCTGGTGGGCAATATCATATTGGAAGATGGCGATGATATAATTGATTGCTCAAAGCTGGGAAGAGGTGGTTACTCAGTCCCTTCAATTGTAGATGAATTGAACATAAAGAAAGTCAATGCTAAGTATATCCTTTACATGGAGAAAAGTGCGATATTCGAGCGACTTGTAGAAGACAAATTCTGGCAAAAAAATGAGGCGATCCTGGTGACCTCTCAGGGGCAGACCACTAGGGGTATTAGGAGACTATTGCAGCGTTTGTCAGAGGAAAAAAATCTGCCGATATATGTTCTAACTGATTTTGATTGCTGGGGATTTTATATTTATTCTGTGGTTAAGTATGGCAGTATCGCACTCGCTCATGCTTCAGAAAAACTTACAATTCCAAATGTTAAATTCTTGGGGATTACTGCTGATGATATCATCAAGTACGATCTCAAGAAGCATTTAATCAAGCTCAATGAGCAAGATCTTGCGAGGATGAAGCAAGTATCAGAATATGACTGGTTCAAGGATAACAAGGGCTGGCAACGCCAGATAAAGATGATGAAGGAATTCGGTGCAAAAGCAGAAATCCAGGCCTTAAGCGCAAAAGGCATCAGCTTCATATCTGATAAATATCTCCCGGATAAAATAAAAAACAAGGAGTTCTTAGATTAATTTGATATTATTTTTCTTGCAGAACTTTATAATCCTTATAAATGTTTTAATGTTAGGTTTTCTCGAGCCAGTTTCCCATTGCCAAATTGTCTTATAATTGCATAAAAAAGACTTTGTAAGAATTCCGAGACCGAATTTTTCTTTCAATAATACTATCCTGCTTTTCCAGTCAACTTTATTTTTTAGTTTCTCACATTTCAATCGCAGAGCATCTTCTTTAATTTTTTGAATTAAAGTTTTGTAAAGAAGAGGATTTAAAGATGTGGCATACTTTCTATTCCAGAAAAACGGCAACGGAATATTGTCCAAATTAACATTTTGTCTTTCAAGATCATTCTTCAGCATAAAGTATTCATCTCCAGAACAGAATCCATTCAATCTCCAAGAATACATTTAACTGCTTTGCCAGAGAATACCGAGAAGAAGGATTTCTTCGACTAACATTTATATACTCCATCTTGTTTATGTTCCTCATGGGTTACCATGCTCCAGATTTCAGGAAGTTTATTATCGGCGTTGCCGATTCCCTCGGTGCAGATATCAGATGGGGTACGGGCTTGGCTGTCCTATCGAGAAATTCTTCGGAGGTCGCCGTGATGATCATGCCTTCAACCACTGAAGACAAGATTGTTCTTTTCTTATTGGTTGAGCCACCAAACACGAAGCATATAGGAAAAAAGGGCACCTTATCTATCGGAGAATGTCTCAGTGAAGATTTGCTCAAGAAGGAATCTGACATAAGGACGCGTACCCTCGCAATGGTTCAAGAATATCTGGTCTAGATCATTTTTTTGACAGAAACGTTTTTAAAGCAAAGTCTTTGATTTTAACTTACGCCTCAGTAGCTCAGCGGTTAGAGTACCTGGCTGTTATTGTTAAGTAGTAACAACAGAGACCAGGTGGTCGGAGGTTCAAATCCTCCCTGGGGCGCTTCTTATTTCTTGAGACGCTCTTGCTTAATCAATCAAATCCGCCCGATTTATAAGCTACCGCAAACCTTCCGGAAGACAGGTAGCAAAGTTTATAAAGCCTGTAATACACGTAATACACATGATGCTCGAAACGACAATCAAGAAGCAGGGGAATTCAAATGTGATAATCATACCTAGGCAGCTCAATCTCAAGCAGAATGATAAGGTGAAGGTCATTGTAATGAAGCAAAATGTCGCGACAGTCAATGATATAGCGGGTCTTTTTGCAGGGAAGCTAAAAAATATTAATAGGGACAAATTATTGAAAGAGGTAAAGGAAGAGCTATGGGGTGAGTAAGTTGCAGGTTTTTGATAGCTCTGTAATTATCGAGATGCTGGCCAATAACGCCGATGTTATAACTGCTTACAAAGATCACCCGTTAATTACAATTGATTTGGCTTATGGGGAAGTTTACTATTATTGTTTGAGGACTTCGCTGGACATACCTACTTTCGATTCATTCAAGTTCGAGATTCTGGATCACAATCTTCTTAGAATAAAAGAGGCGATGGAGCTCAGGTATATGATGAGAAAAAGGAAGAAAGATTTCAGTTTCGTTGATGCGCTGCTTTATATTGTAGCAAAGCACAATAATGCGATTTTGGTGACGAAAGACCTTGCGTTCAAGGGCATGCCAAACGTGGATCTCGTGTCCTGATCTTCTGACGAGTCATTGTCTAAGAAACCTTTATAAAGAAAACTTTTTAAAGTTAGAGTTATGGGCGTGTAGCTTAGCCTGGCTAGAGCACTCGACTGATAACTAATAAGTCTGAAATCGAGAGGTCGGAGGTTCAAATCCTCTCATGCCCATTTATACTCAAAATGGCAAAATCCAAAAAAAAGAGCGTAGCGCAGAAAAAATCTTCAGGCATCCCGATGTACGCGATAGGCATCGGTATAGCTGTAATTGCCGCGATATTGGTTCTTCTGGCGCCTAATTCCGTTTCTCTGAATCCGGAATTCGAGATAACTAAGTCAGATGTAATTGCTAGTAATCTCAATGCGAAAGATATGACATTCTTCGGTGCGAAGCTCGGGGACACGAGGGATTCTGTCATAAAGAACCTTGGCAAGCCGGACTATGCGAAGGCTTATTCCGGATATGTCGAGAACCTAGAATATTCAACGAAGTTCGATATGGCTGATGTCGGCTTGCTTTTCCACCTGGAAAATGGGATTGTGACCAGCATCGTTGTCAAGCAGCCTTTCAACAAGTACCTCCAGGGCGATACTATGATAGACTGGACAAAGGACGAGATGCTCCAGAGGTTCGGATCAGCTGATTCAGCTGAGGTGCAGTACCCTTTCAAGATATACACTTACAATGACCGTGGCATAAAGTTCATAATAGACAGGAAAGAGCAGAACGGCTGGGTATTCTTCTTGTAGGAAATTACCTTATTTTTGAACCGACTTTCGAATCTTTGTCGACAGTCAACACGCCAACATCCTCTCCATCAGCAGCCAGTAGCATCCCTTCTGACATCACGCCTCTGAAATCCTTTGGTTTCAAGTTCGTGAATACGATTATCTTCTTGTTTACCAGTTTTTCTTTTGGGTAGTAAGGCTTTATCCCCGCGACTAATTGGATTGTCTTTTCACCAATGTCGACTTTCATGACGTATAGCTTGTCTGCGTTCGGATGGTCATTCACTTCCTTTATCTGCCCGACTCTGAGATCAAACTTCTGCCATTCTGAAAATTCTATCTCT
>DATDVX010000007.1:0-5602 GCA_035289885.1 Candidatus Nanoarchaeia archaeon
TGAAAACAAGTATGAAACCTTTGAAAATCATATTCTGTTGCCTATAAGAAAGATTGAGAAAGAGTCTTATGACGGATTTGTATACAATCTTGGAATTGAAGGAGATCACACTTATACTGTAAACAATATCGCAGTCCACAACTGCTTCAATCATGCAATGGTCAAGAACTACGGGCCTGACAGCGGAAAATGGGTTAGGTTCAGAAGCGTTGAACGAGTTATTGCTGAAGTCAAGTCAGTAATGAAGAAGTACGGCGGAAAAATGGTTTATTTCCAGGATGACACCTTCATTGTCAACAGGCCTTGGATACAGAAATTCACTGAGATGTACAGGAAAGAGATAAACATCCCTTATCACTGCCATATCAGAGCCAACTTAGTAGATGAGAAAATGGCAAAGATGCTCAAAGATTCAAATTGCTATTCAGTTCATATGGCAATTGAAGCCGGAAACGACTATATAAGAAATAAAATCTTGAAGAGAGAGATGTCACGGGAAGAGATTTTCAAAGCTGCAAACTTATTGAACAAGTACGGAATAAAAACAATGCTGCAGAACATGGTTGGGTTGCCGACTGGAACTGTTCAAGATGATCTGGAAACCTTGAAGATCAACATCAAGTGCAAGCCGACTTACGCATGGTGCAGCATATTCCAGCCTTACCCCGGAGTCGAATTGACAGAGTTCGCAGGGAAGCAGGGGTTGCTTAAAGGCGATTACAATGACATAAGCGCCAAGTTCTTCAACGACACTGTCTTGAAGATGAGCCCGCAGCAGAAGAAGGAGATTGAGCACCTTCACAAGTGGTTCGCAGTAGCTGCAAACCATCCGATGCTGTATCACACAGGAATACTCAGGTTATTGATGAAAGTGCCAGAGCACAGGCTTGTCAAGAAAGCTTATGCCTGGGTCTACCAGAAGTACAGGGAAAATAGGGATAATGATTTGTACGGAATCCCTATCTGGAACAAGAAGAACAAGATCAAGATGATCAAGTAGTTCAGTAGGCGTGACAATAATGCCAGCATTCGTAAAAAAAGAGTGGGGTTCTGAAGAGATCATCGCTAACGGCGTTTATTGCGGCAAGCGAATGACCTTGAACAAGGGATATCGCTGCAGCATCCATTACCATGCGCAAAAGCATGAGACCTTCTTCGTTGAGAAAGGCAGCATGCTTGTCGAAATCGAGGAAGAGCCGCGCAAAGAGAGGCAGAACAAGGAACTCAAAAAACTAAATCTAGTGGTGATGAATAAAGGCGACGTCTTGGTCATACAGCCAAACACCGCGCATCGTTTCACCGGCTTGGATAATAATACTGTTTTCTTCGAGTTTTCAACGCATGACACGCCAGAGGACAGCATAAGGATCACGACGAGCGAAAAAGTCCCTGGACCTGAATTTGAACAGATACTCGCAACGTATGGACCATGAGCTTAGCAGATTCCGCAGAAAAATTTATGGGAAAGAAGGTTCTGGTAATTGGCGATTTGATGCTTGACAAATACATAAAGGGAAGCACTCAAAGGAAAAGCCCGGAGGCGCCGGTATTCATCCTTGATTATAAATCTGAGTCTAACGTGCTAGGTGGAGCTGCGAACGTCGCTAACAACCTTAGGCATCTGGGCGGCGACGTGAAGCTCTGTGGCGTTATTGGCAACGGCGAATCTAAACGGCTATTCCTTGAGCTTCTCGACCATGAAGGGATATCACATGAGGGCGTCTTCACGGACGAATCCAGGCCGATGACAGTGAAAACCCGCTTCATCTCGAATGACAGCGACCACGTCGAGCATCAGATGTTGCGACTTGATGTCGAAAGTAGGGAGAAGGTTTCAGACGAGATGAACTCAAGAATAATCGCCTATCTTGAAAAAATAATCCCCCACATCGACATAGTAGCAATCTCTGACTATAACAAAGGCGTTTTTTCAAAGAGGCTCGGGGAAGAGATAACAAGATTATGCAGGGCAAACGACAGAAGGCTCATTGTTGCGCCTAAGCCGGAAAATTTCTCGTATTTCCGGGGATGCACGCTTGTTTTGCCGAACAGGCTAGAAGCGAATAAAATAACCAACATCGCTGATGATCTTGGGCAAATGTCCAAGAAGATAATTGAGATGGCTGACAGCGAACAAGTGTTGATCACTTGCGGGAAAGAGGGCATGTTCATCTACAACAAGGACTCCACGTCATTTTTTTCAAAGGCGACTGCGAAATCTGTCGCTAACATAGTTGGCGCAGGGGACACGGTCCTGGCAACAATTACCTTGGCCTTGGCTGCCGGCATTGATCTGCGGGAGGCAGCTGATATCGCTAACAAGGCCGCTGGAATTGCAGTCACAAAACCCGGGACAGTTGCAGTGAGTTTGGCCGAGTTGCTGGAAGAACTGAGAAAATGAAAGCCTTGGTGTGCTTGGACAGGGATGGAACAATCAACATAGATCCGGGGTTTTATGGGAAGGAAGACACTTGGAAAGAGCAGCTTGAATTCTATCCGCTTGCAAAAGATGGGATAAGGATGCTTAAGCAGGACAATCGTGTCGCTGTTGTTGTCACGACGAACCAACGAGGTGTCGCGCAGGGGGTTTTCACGCTGGAAAGGGCAAACGAGGTGAACGCTCATATAAGCAAGATACTGGCAAGCGAGGGCGTTGTGGTTGATGGATGGTACTCCTGCCCGTATATCTGCAAGGAAGAGGCGATCAGGAAAGGAGTAGATCCTGGAAGCCAGTGGGTTCTTGATACTGACTTGAGGAAGCCTGGAATTGGCATGATCAGAGAGGCTGCGAAAGACCTAGGCATCGAACTCAATGCGGCCAAGGTATACGCAGTTGGCGACAGGGAGATTGATGTCATGTTCGGCTTGAATGCTGGCGGAAAAGGGATACTTGTGCGCAATGGCCATAACAAGGTGCAAAATGATATCGTGATAGGGATGGTCAAGGATTACAGCGGGAGAATCTTCTTCGCAGACAATCTTGTGCAGGCTGCGGAAATCATATTGAAAGACATTGGTGAGGCAAGATGAAGCTTCTTGTCACAGGCGCAAACGGCTTCATAGGAAGCAACCTTTCTCTTGAATTAGAAAAGCAGGGCCACGAAGTAATAGCGCTTGACAAGGCTCCAAGGTCCGATACTCTTTCAGGATTCAAGGGTTCTTATGTGCAGGAAGACATAACTGAAGTAGATTGGGATGATTTCAAGGATGTTTCTGCCATGTTCCATCAGGCAGCGATAACAGACACCACAGTCTACGATGAGAAGCTGATGATGAGCGTGAATTACGCCGCATTCGAGAATATATTGAAGTTCGCGACAAATAATAAAATCCCTTTGATATACGCGTCATCTGCAGCAGTCTATGGCGCAGCCCAATCTCCTCAGAAAGAATCTGACGCAGGCAAGCCTCTGAATATTTATGGAATCTCAAAATTCAAGTCAGACATCCTGGCGAAAGAATACATGGCGAAAATCTCATCGCCTATTATCGGGCTGAGATATTTCAATGTCTTCGGCCCGAGAGAGCATCGCAAGGGTAAGATGGCCTCGATGATATGGCAATTGTATCTCCAGATGAAGGATGGAAACAGGCCGAGAGTCTTTAAGTACGGCGAGCAATCCAGGGATCAGGTTTATGTGAAAGACATTGTCAACGCGAATTTATTGGCGTGGAAATCAAAGAAAAGTGGCATAACAAACGTCGGCAGCGGATCTCCAGTGTCTTTCAACACCATAATTAATGAGCTGAATGCTGCTTTAGGCGCAAATCTCCAGCCAGAATACATCGATAACCCCTATTCGAAGTACTACCAAGCTTCCACGCAGGCGGATATAAGCCATGCGAAAATTCTTCTCGATTATGAGCCTAGATGGAAGTTTCCCTCAGCTGTCAAGGACTATGTTTCTGAAATAAGAAAGGTATAAAAAGAGGATTTTGGAAGTGATTAAGCAAAATGAAGCTCTCAATCGTGATAACGGCGTTCAAGGAGCCTAAAACCATAGGCAAAGCAATAGAGGCATTTCTAAAACAGCATATCAAAGTCGATTACGAGATAATAGCTGCTGCTCCTGACGAGGAGACTTCTGCGGTCATCAAAAAATATTGCAAGAAATTCAAGGAAGTGAAGTACTTTAAGGATCCTGGCCAGGGGAAGATGCTTGCTTTGAATATGTTATTCAAATTGGTCAAGGGTGATGTGATAGTCTTCACTGACGGCGATGTCTTTGTCAGCAACAATTCTATTCACGAGATTTTGAAAGCGTTCGAGGATGAGAAAGTCGGCTGCATCTGCGGGCGGGTTGTCTCGATAGATTCAAGGAATAACATGCTCGGCTATTGGTCTCACCTATTGACTGATGCCGGAGCTCATCAGGAAAGATTGAAAAGAAGCAACAGATGCCAGTACTTCACGGTCTCAGGTTATCTATTCGCCATTAGAAATGGTATTGTAAAAGAATTCGACAGGAACATCCCTGAAGACGCTGTGATCCCGTTCATGGCGGTGAAGAAAGGATACAAGCTTGTTTACTTACCGAAAGCAGAAGTCTATGTCAAGTATCCTGGTAACATTAAGGAATGGATATCGCAGAAGAAGAGGATTGCAAAAGCCTATGAGAATATGAAGGATGTGAAAGTTGATGGTGAAGAGATTCCGAAGATGAAGTCGTTCATGAAGGAAGCTTTGATAGGCATAACCAGGATTTTCTCTTATCCTAGAAACCTAAAAGAATTCTTCTGGACATTGTGGCTGATTCCAACAAGATTGTACGTCTGGATGATGAGCTATTATGAGACTTATATAATCAAGAAGAAGCATACTGACGCGTGGAAGAGAGTGGAAAGCACGAAGTAAAGATTTTATTTGAATGAAAGATACTTGTCCATAGACATATAGCCCTTGCTTTTTATGCGAATGCCCGTTCTTCGCGTTATTTTACCAGCAACTTTTGCGCCTATATCATGTCCTTGTGCTATAGCGATGACCTCATCAGGCTTCGGCGTTATGACCAGCATGCCTTGGCCCATATTCCAGCGTGAGTAAGCTTCCTTATCAGACACAGGCCCAACATCTGATCCATGCTCTGTCAGCTCTTGGCAATGAATCATCAAATCGCATGGCTCAAAAAGATTATCAAGCGTCGCGCCATATCCTGAAGGCTTCAAGACTCTGCCTAGTTTTCCCGGAATGCCTCCGCCTGTGACATGCACCACTCCATGAACTTCTGCCATAGGCTCGGTGCGTACGCCACCTATCATCCTGATGACTGTTCCCGAATAAATCTTCGAAGGCTCAAGTACGCTTTCGCCCAATGTCGAATCATCATCTGGTGTTTCATGCCATTCTGAGCCATATGATTCTTCCAATATGCTCCTCACTTTCGTAAGGCCATTTGACCTGAAACCTTTTTCCTGCAAGGCAACAACTGCATCTCCAGGTTGGATTTCCTTGCCTGTGAACATCCTTGATTTCCTGGCGAACCAGACCAATCCTGCACCCCAATTATAGTTGAATTCGCCATGACCATGGATGCGGGAGCCTAGCTCAGCTACTTCCCCGTTTACAATCGCAACATTGGCAGCTTTTGCAGCAGCTACATAT
>DATDVX010000008.1:0-2942 GCA_035289885.1 Candidatus Nanoarchaeia archaeon
GTCTTCAAGCTTTTCAAGGTCCAGTCTGTCTCGGTAATTTGTCATTTTTAGTGCCATCCTAAAGTGGCAACATTCTATATAAAGCTTCCGTGCCGATTGGCAATTTTTATAAACCAATTATTTACTAGCTAACCTGAAAATGAGGGATGATACTTGGTTGCAGACTCGCTTCGACCAGATATGGAACCTGTTTTTCCCTGATGTCGAGAAGAAGAATGTCTTCGTCAGGTGGAAAGGCCGCTGGAAGAACAAGTTCGGGCATATCAAGAAAACGAACGGAAGGACCGAGATAGCCATCAATTCTTTGTTCAGGGATCCAAGGGTTCCAGAGGACATAATCAAGCTGACAATGGCCCATGAAATTGTCCATTACATGCACGGGTTCCATTCCCATTTGCCTCGTCAGCATTCCCATCCTCATGCGCATGGCGTGGTTGACAGGGAATTGATCAACAAGGGTTTTGGCTATGCCATCAAGAACGAGAAGAAGTGGGTCAAGGAAACTTGGTGGAATCTTTACAAGGAATTGCAGCCAGAGAAAGCTCAAAAGTTGCAGCAGAGAAGATTGGAAAGAAGGTTGATGCCGAGAAGAGGGTTTCTTAAGCTTTGGTTTTCCTAATCACAAACCTCATGAACTTTCCGCATTCCTTGCATTCATACACCATTTTCCCTTTCTGATTCCTTACTTTTAAATTAATTCCAGCTCTCAGGTATTTGTTGCAGTGCTTGCAGAATTTCCTCTTCAGCTCTTTTGGGATCTTGACTTTCGCCTTCATCCCTATTTTCCTTGCTAGCTCAACATATCGGTTGCTCCTCTCAGGATGCTTCTTGAACGCTTTCTCAGCTTCTTCAAACAGGATCTCAATCCTTTCCTTGGCTATTTCTTTCACGCTTTTCATCTTGGTTTATATCCTTTTCAGATCCTTTTTAATCATCATGATTATCTCAGGGAACTTAGAGATCTTAAAATGTCCGTTGGCTTTCTTATGAATCAGGATATTTGCGTTCTTTAGCCTATTCTTGTATTTCTTTGCGTGCGAGACTGGAACAATGTCGTCATCTTTAGAGAAAAATAAGTTAAGATTTCTGGCATTTTTTTCAAGAATCGAGAGATCGGATTTGAGTTTAAATCCGCCAGCCAGGTCTTCAGTTGGCAGCGTGTCATCAAATGGCGGGCAGACTAAGTAAACCGATAATATTTCTTTTGGAAATTTGTTCTCGGACAGGTATTTTGCCAGAAATATTCCGCCCAAGGACGAGCCTATCAATATCACACTGTTCTTTATTTTTGGGATGTATCTCTCAAAATGAATTTTCCATTCGGCGTATTTGGAATAGTCTTGAAGAGGCATGCGTGGCTTTATTATTTCGCAATATCTGCCAAAATTCCTTTTCAGGTATTCATCGCTCCAGCGTTTCTTCTCTTCAGTTGAAATTTTCCTTGTTTTTAAGAATTTCAAATAGTCATTTTTATTCCTAAAGGTCATCCCTCCGTGGATATACACTATTTGGGGTTTCTTTTTCAACATGCGTTGTTTTATGCTAAGATTATTTATTAATCTATCTAGTGAACTCTTGCAAAAACTTTATAAAAGCCTCATGCGCAATTTAGTCTTATGAAAAGGGGCTTGATGATAGCGTTGCTGGTCTTGGCGATAATCGCAGTAGCATGCGCTCCGGAGAATCCTATCACTTTCGAGGACGGCTACAAGGAATTGATTGCCTTGGACAGCAAGTACGGCGGGGATTTCAAGAATGAAATACTGAAGAAAGGCGGAAAGATGGTTCCTATGGAGAGCATCAACCCCTTCGTCGCTGATGTCAATGCTTTGAAGGAAAAATATTCAGCGATGCCGGTCACGAATGACACCTTGAATCTCATAAACCTTACAGATGCTAGGCTAGAGATGCTCGAGGCAGAGAGATATTACCAGCTTTTCGAGAATGTCGGTCCTGCAGGGTTGGTTTCTGACACTTTCAGGTGCTCTGAGATCCCTGCAATCACGAAAGCAACTTCATACATGTCAGCTTCAATGAACCATTTCTACGCTTTCACGGTCCTTGTCGACAGGATGCTCGCGGATTACAAGGATATCAGGCCTATACTTGGCGTTGACAGCGAGCGGATGAACTTCTACAGGTCAGACTTAGAGTACTTGTCAGACCAGATAAAGAGCAACAAGATTTCAGTCAAGACATATTGCGGCGTGGCAATCTGATTTTTATTCATGCCTGTACCTGGAATTTTTCGCCGAAAGATACATTGTCGACCAAGCCTTCAAGATGCAATCCTACTCTCGCCACTTGAAGGTCGTCTTCGTTCATAAATCTGTTGCGGCGCAGAGCTTCCCTTACAGTGTCAGTTCCGATGAGATATCCGGGAGAGTACATCGCTCCCATTATAGGGTGCTTGCCCCAACGCAGAAGTTTGCCGGCCTTGATGTCGGTTTGCACGCATTCACGTGCAACATATTCTAGAACATCTTCGTCTGCCATGCCTTTGGCGACAAGTGCCGGCGCATTGTGTTTTCCGAAGCTTTCTAGATAAGCGTTAGCAAGCGTCACTCTTAGGTTCGTGCCCAGTCCTTCTCTCATCCCATCAAAGAACTCGCATGCATTGTCTATTGAACCGAACAATAGAGGAAAGGCATTCTCTGCCCATCCTTCCTGGAATGTGGCAGCTGGTGTGCACATGGTTCCTAAAGTAGCTTCAAAATCCAGCCTCAATGCCATGCTCAATAAGTCTATGAATGACATGTTGAGCGCATGCCCTGGATAAATCTCGTGCGAGCAAAGGTGCAATAATCCAGATTCAGTCATCGGATGATCAGTGTTATACTCATACAATGCTCTTAGAAGAGGTCTTCCATCCGGATCTTGCCCGCCTCTGTAGGCGAGCGAGCCTGTGAAGCGCGCTCCTCTTATTGTCCTGAACTCTAAGC
>DATDVX010000009.1:0-11340 GCA_035289885.1 Candidatus Nanoarchaeia archaeon
TTCAAAGACCTGCAGTGTCTGTGGCGCTATAGGCAAAAGAGAGAAGAACTGGTTCAGATGCGAGCATTGTAATTATGAAGACAATGCGGACAGGAATGCTGCCTTCAACATAGGCAAACGGGGTCTTAGCTACATGCTAGGGTTAGGGGTAGTTGCTTCTGCCCTGAAGCCCATCGCAAAAGTGAATGGACAAGCACATGGCCATGAAATCGTGCAGGTTTGTAATCTGCATTAAGAATGGCTATTGATTGTGCAAAGCTGGTTTGCCGCCGTTGCTGAGCAATTCAAGCTCATTGACAAACACGACAGTCTTGTTGAACAAATCACGGAGAACCTCTACGTTGACCTCTATGGTTGATTTAGGCGATTCCCTGGCAAGCAGCGCGACATTCTTCCTGTACTCCTCTTTTTTCCCGTATTCAGCTCTGTCGATGCGCTTGAGGTAGTTGTAGAATTCGAGGGCTTTCTTGGATTTTGGCAAGGTTTGAAGAAGGAGGTTGGCTTTTAGCGTTGGATGAGCTGGGATTTCCTTGATCTTGCCCTTGGCCTTGAGGTGGTTCAAGGCGTCTATAATGGCAAAGTCAAGAGCCGTGATAAGGCGCTTAATCGTATTCTTGATGACATCGACGGTTCGCGTGTACTTCAAAGTAACATAGATCAGGTGGTCAGCCCGCTTGAGCTCATCCTTGGCATGATCTTCGAAGTCGTCGCTCATTTTTTGGTTATCACTTCATTCAGCCTTTGTATGAAATGTTTCGTGCCAGTTACATATTCCTTGACTTTATTTAAATTTATTGCCCTGAGCTTGTAGTCCTGGGAAGCTATGACGAAGTGGTCCCTCCTCCTGAATTCTATAGGCGAATCTGCTCTTTCCTTAAGCAAATTGTTCATATCTATCATCAGCATGGTGAAATCCCTTGAAAAATTGTACCTTGGCCCTGTTCTTGTCTTGAAAGCCTCGAATACCGAGTAGAAGTCATCGCCTATTGGCGGAATCCGCTTGTATATTTTGTCATACCTGACCAAGGCTTGCATGCCCTTGAACAATGACTTGTGGAGATTATCCACGACAACTACCAGAAGCTTGGTGTCATTCACAAGAGGATAAGTCACATAGGCCAAATGATCTGCTGTTACGAAAAGTTGATTTGCCTCTCTAGCTAAAGACCTTACCGTTTCCATTTGATTATATAGGCAAGCTATATTAATAAATGTTTTGGCAGAAAAGGCGAATTACTTCTTCAATGATAGAATTGCGGACGCCAAGTCGTTATTATTCTCTTCCAGAGCCTTTTTAGCTTTCTCTGCGGAAACTCCCGCCTGCTGAGCGACAGTGTCGATGTCTTCCTTGGAAACACTTGACAGTTCCTCTATATCACCTATGACTTGCAGGCTTTCCTGGCCCATTGCATTGACTTTCGAGACCTGAGGATTCCTTATTATAAGGTCCTTGCCGTCCTGAGTCTTGATTATTACTTCAATTGCAGGGATTTCCTCCTGCTTTATGCCCATCTTCTTCATCGCTTGGGCGAGCATCTTCGGATTAAGGCCTGGCATCATTTGAAAGAACTCCTATGTGAAAGGCTTTACTGCATGTAAGATTATGATCAGTATCATCGCCAGTATAATTATGACTATGACTGATGTCGGCGACATTGAAATCCTTGAAGTCGATGCGTCCGAGTACCTTACCAGACCACCGCCTGACTGCGGCAATGATATCTTGTTGTCTGCCATTTTGCTTTTGTCAAAGACAAGCGTTTATATACCTTACGCTACCTGTTGCCTGAGATAAGTCTCGAGATCAGGATATTGAGCAATGTCATATCTGAGATTATCACCCTTTCTCAACCAACCTATGAATGCCTTCCTCTTGCTTCTTGAATCTCTTGGAGGATT
Organism: Candidatus Nanoarchaeia archaeon; assembly: GCA_035289885.1. Taxonomy (GTDB): domain Archaea; phylum Nanobdellota; class Nanobdellia; order SCGC-AAA011-G17; family DATDVX01; genus DATDVX01. The sequence goes on from DATDVX010000009.1 coordinate 1,900, forward strand.
TGGATCATCATCCCTTGGAGCGTTGTATACTCCTAACAGGAATGCCAGGACATATGCCTTGTTGCCTCCGGAAGACCTGAAGACTTTCTCAACCTGCTCCTTTGCAGCATGCCAGTTCTCCCTTCTCAAATCCTCATTCATCGGAATAGAACGATCAACTACATCTGCAACAGCATGCGCAGCGCCGATGTCTCTCTCCTCGAGAGCAGGAAGCTTTCCAGGATCAAGCCTGTCCAACAGATAGCCTTTGCCTGGGATACCTTTCCTTAACCGCCTTGAATTAATGTCGTGCGTGACGCCTTCTGAAGAAAGCCCTGGATTAGGCCCAGAAGTTAATCCGAATTCCAGCTGATTAGGATTAGGCCTGTAGCGTGATCGTGCCATCTTGCTTTGACCTCACTAAACCTGCTTTTTCCAAGAACATCCGCCTGTTTCCATAGAACCTCGCTCGAAGATCGCTCTCCGGAGCGTTAAGCAGATTGCAATGATAAAGCGCAAGGATAATTGCCTCATTGTGGTATCTTTGGCGCGGCCCTTCCCTGCCGTATAGCAATTGAAGCATGCGGTCCCTGAGAGCTGCGATTTTCTCCGCTCTTTTAGTTTCCGGCAGCTTAAAGCAACGGTCAGCCAAGTCCACTAAGAATCCGATTGAGCACATCTCGCCTTCGGTCGGAGCAGGCAATCTCGAAAGAATTTCCGGATCAGCCAATAGCGCGTCCAGATCAACAGGCGCTGGAAGATATAGTGGCGTGCCTGACTTCAACATTGCATTGCCGTTGCTCGCTATCCTTGGAATGTATTCTGGTTCTGCCATTTTTCAAGTATAAAGGGGTAGGGATGCATAAGCCACCTTTTGTATGTTTTCCCTGGCAAAAGCCTAGGAGCAAACATGCCAACATTTGACTTAGCGTCCTTTTGGGACTTGCACCAGTCAGGGCTCGTCGTTTCAACGAAAACCTCTGGCAAGTTCAGTTGGCTCAACCTTCCATGTTGCAGGAAGATCGTTGAACATCATGACGCCAAAGGCCCGGACGTTTCTGAGCGGTTGCCCTGGATTTCTCCAGCTCGCTCGCGCGAGTGACTTTTTTTCTTGGTGGGTGGACTTTCCTCAGTTCATTTGATAGAACCGTTGGTTGGCCACAGCCACTACCCCTAGAAGTATATACTACAGAATATAGTTTATAAAGCTTACGCTCAGGCTTTCAAACCATCAAGTGCTCATAGAACAGGTTCCTCATCGAAAGGATGAAGATGGAGGATATTAATATCAAAGAAGCTGCGCTTGGGAAAGTGGCCACCAATTCAATTATTGATATCTGCAGCAGGACAAGGTAGAATGAGATTATCACTCCGAGCAATGAAACGAAGAACATAGTCTTGAGCCTTGACTCTGGATGAGCCTTGTGGCCTATGAGATTCTTGCATGCCAGGAATACCCCGAAAAAAATGACAAGCATCCAAACTGAAATAGGGATGCCGAACAATGACGCCTTGAAAGCGATTGCCTGGAGATCGCAGCTTGATATGTCCGAGACCTCGCAGAAGCCTGAAAGCTGGATTGTCGCAAAATCAGCATACAAAGTGTAGGCTGCTACTATGAACCCGAGAATCGCCAGTATCTTCGTGATATTCAGGTTATGGTCGATGCGCCTTTTCATTCAGATGCATCATCAAGCAGCAGGCTATATAAATTTTTTTATTGGCTAGTAATCAGACAATGAGACCTGCTTGTTGCCCTTCAGCAACTCGTCGAACTTGACATTGAAGAAACATAGGACTGAATCTGCTATCGGCTTGATCTGCTTCTCTATGTAATGGTCATAGTCTATCTTGCTCTTCCTGTGCTCGACTGTCTCCGGGCCGTTTATAGTGTGGTAATACTCGATTATCCCTTCCTTGACAATCCCTGCCTTCCTCGCAGCCTTGATATGGGGAGGAGTGGTTTTCGTATATTCTTCAACGCCTTTCCTGATTGCCTTCTTGTAGACCAATAATTCATCAAGCTCCCCTTTTTTGATCTTTTCAACGAAAGTCTTCGTGAATTTTGTTATTTCCTTGCCTGAGAAAATCCTTTCAAGCAATTCATACTGGTATTTCTTCGCAAGCTGCGTCCAGTCACGCCTCACGAACTCAAGCCCGACAATCTGCAATGTCTCCTTGTCGTCCTTCATTATCATCCCGGCATAGCGTTTTTTCGCTCCTGCTTCTGAACCGCGGACTTTCGGCATCAGGAACTTAGTGAAGACCTTCTCAAACTGCAGCTCAAGGAAAGATTCCCGGGCGTAATTCTTCCTTACATACGCCTTCAGGAATGCAGTGATGTACTGCTCGATCTCCTTGCACACCTTGACAATATCTTTTTCCTTGCTTTCCTTCAGGTCAACGAAGATTGAATCAGTATCACCATAGATGACATCATAGCCCTGATCCTGCAGCTTCTCGGCAGTCAGCTTTATTATCAGCTGGCCGAAATGAGTGATCGCGTTCCCCATCTCTAGACTATAAAACCTGAAAGTTGGGTTAGCCAATACTCCGAAAAATGAGTTCATAAGAATCTTTATTGCATCGGATGAAAGCTTGTCCTTTCTTTTCTTCGCTGCGTCCCTTTCCTTCCACAGTTCCTGGATCATTGTCGGCAATATACCATCCTGGTCCTTGAAATGGGCGCCGTTAGGAGCGATGATCATCTTCACTTTCTTGTAAACGTGCGCTTCCTCCTTCGGAACAAAGCTCAATGGATCGATGTTGAATGTCCTGATTATCGATGGGTACAGGCTCTTGAAGTCGAAGACAGCGACATTGTCGTAGATCCCTGGCTTCGGATCGCGGACGAAACCGCCTATAATCCGTTCATCACGATCAGAAACATGCGCTGATGGAGCGACAATCTTCCTTTTCTGCAGTTCCTTCAAGTACAAAGAATCAAACGAAGCTATCGAGGCCTTGATCCTGTCAAGAGGCATTCTGGTTAGCATAGAACGGCGGAGAGCAAGCTCCAAAACACCTGAAACGTGGATGACATTGTAAGCCAGCTCAGAATCCTTCAAATTGTAGTCAATCAATTTCTGGGGATCCTTCTCATAGTAATCCTTGATGATAGTGTAGCGCTCGTTCCCATGCAACAATTTCCCCTCTCCAAGGATTTTCCTGGATGCGGTTTCAAGCTTGTAATCATCGAGCTTTATCCCTGAGATCTTCAGCAGATGCAAGCCATCAAGAACTTGCCTGCCTGGAAAATCAGCTGATGAGTCCTTGAAGAAAGAATCTGAAATTGTGAGCTTGCAAGGCCAGTCAATCCTTCCGAGAGCGAATGGGATCTCGTTCTCATCAAACCTCTGCTTCAACAACTTGAAATCGAAATCAATCACGTTCCAGCCTGTGATGATGTCAGGATCCAATTCGAGAACCAATTCCTTGAAACGCTCCAGCAATTTCCCTTCATCTGTGAATGTTTCCGCTTTCTTGTACTTGCCTTCCTTCAGCAATAAAACTTTCTCGAAGTTCTCAGAGTACAAAGAGATTGAATACAGATGATAATCATATGGATCTGTCTCGATGTCCAGAGAAAGGATTTTTAATTTCGGCCAGTAAACGCATGGCTTCAATTCTGGCTCCTTGTAAACCCTGTCTATCTCATCTGAGGACTCATAATCACCATTTATTTCCACAGAGCCTTTCAGGTCGTGATCTATCAGGAAACGCATCGCGAACCGTATATCAGCCTCATAGCAGAGTATGCCTTCGCCTAAAAAGACATTCTTCAGCTTCCTGACGTCGTTCGGGATCTCCAGAGTGACTTTAGTGACGGGGTTGCCCTTGAAATCCTTGAAATCTGATGAAGAGTAATCAACTGACTTGGCAAGCTTCTCAGCCTTCTTCCTGTCAGAAGCCTTGATGAAGAAATACGGCTTGAAATGGTTGATTGTGAGGAAAGACTGGCCATTCTCTAATCTTCCGAATAGGTAGATGTAAGCCTTGTCGTTCACTATCCTGTATGTCGGATAGACTATGAAGCCTTTCATGGAAACAAGAATGGGATATCGCTTTATTAAGTTTTTTCATCAGTCTGGCTTTAACTCAGTGAGAAACCCTTATAAACAAGCCCTGGGCACGGAACCATATGGAAACTCCTAAACCAAAGACGAATTATGGCATTGAACTAGGCATTGACGGAGTTATTGAAAGAGAAGGAATAACTATCTTCGATAGCGGTACTACTCAGGCAGGAAGGGATCATCCTCTGATGAGGATAAACCGCCTCGAACAGATAGATTACGACAGGCTAGACGAGGAAAGGAGATACCTGCAATACTTCATTGGTCTCATGAAAGCAAGAAGAGTCTTCACGACGAACGAAGTCGTCTCGGAATTGAGGTCGACAAGGCATTTCATACCATTGCAAGCAAATAGATGGCGCCGTGATGTCCTGCAACGAAGGCAAAAGGGAGAATATGTCGACTACCATGAAAGGCTATTGGCGAAAATTGAAGCGCATGAGGACGCGTTTTACAAGATGCTTGCTGAAGCTGGCGACTGCGTATTGGAACCAGGCAATGAGGCCTATGATCAGGTTTTGGAGCTGATTGAAAAAATCGGCACGACAAGGCCAGATCTTGTTGAAAAAAGATCCAAGACGCAGACACATTCAAATGCAGACGAGTCAGTATCCGCTTTGGCAATGTATCTCTGCATTGCAGAAAACAGCCCTGCAGCCGTGCTTACCATGGATACAGATATTGCCCGCCTTATCGGCCCGATTGCAATAGCGATCAGCAATGACAAAAGTAAATATGCTTATCTGCATAGCTTTTTATTGAGAAACCCAATAAGGGTATTTGTCGCAACAGAAAAAAGATATGAAATGTTTTTTAGCAGCGCGACAATCGACACCACTAGGCATAGCATAGGCGCCCTAAGAACCCTTGAAGAGTGCTGTGATGGTTTCAGCGATTTCTTGCAAAACAGGCTCTATAAATTAGAATTGATGGCTAGGCAGAGATGGGATGCGCCCTAAGCAAACTTGAACTGCATGCATAATCTTTTTATACTAAGAAAATAACTGAAGTCTTATGAAAGTGCGATTAATCACGATTATCAACTTGGCCTTGTTGGCAGTCATCTCTCTAATAATAGCTGGCTGCGAGACTGAAAACAACCTATATCAGAACGACAACCTCGTGCAGAATGACCAACTCGGTATATGGAATGGCGATGGAAGCGATGACCTGAAAGAGAAGATCAGCAATTTCCAGGCTGCAACAACATGCAGGTCAGACGAAGACTGCATACTCTTCGACAATGGATTGAAGGAGAATGCGTGCTGGTCATGCGAAAGCATAGACTATTCGCAGGACAGCTGGGTTGGAGCTAATGAAGCGTCATACGATGAGTTCTCAAGCGTGCTCAACGAATACAGGCAGAAATCATGCGGGCCTATGCCGGGATGCCCTATCACTATAACGAACATAAATTACCAGGCGAAATGCGTCGATAATGCCTGCAAGAAAGTCGATGTTGATGAGCAGGAAACTGATAACCTGGAATGTGCGCAGGAAAATTACGGGAATGAAGATTATTGCGCTGGGCTTTCTGAAGGAGCTAGCGTTCCGTCCTGCGACTGCAACGAATGCGGCTGCATAAAAATGCCAGATGGAAAACTCTACCCTACATGCACAGAGAGAGCCTGCGGACCCGGCAAGACCTGGCCGTACGAGTGAAGAATTCTAAGAAAGATTGTAATGCCCCGGGCGAGATTTGAACTCGCGTTATCGGATTGAAAATCCGAGGTGATGGACCGGACTACACTACCGGGGCCTGAAGTAGAATTCTCTGAATTTTAGTTTATAAAGATTGTGGCTTATTTGGCTTCTGCCTAAGGATTTTTGAAAGAAGCTCATTCACGTAATTCATCGGACCGTCATTCGTTATCACAACGTCGAAATTCTCCTTGAAAATCTTGATATTCGAGTCAACTTTGTCATTCAGAAAACCGACTTTAATCATTGTGTCATGCTTTATCCCCTCTGCCATCCCTATGTCGCCAATAGAATCGCCGAGCAAGATAACATTCTTCCTTTTAGAAATCTCCTTCCTGTAAGGCTCGTGAGTCACCTGGATTTCGTTCTTGTTGAATGTATGGATGAGGGGCTCTCTAAAAGAAACTGCCTTCCCCGAATCATCAAAGTCAAAGAAGTTCGCTATGAGATGGACATTTGAGGTCATGAAATTCTTTCTTGAAAGGAAACCCTTGATTAGGTTACCCAAGCCTGCCGAGAATATCAGAAGAGGAATTGAATGCTCGCTGAGACTTCTGAAGAATTCAGCCGAGCCGTCGCGAAGCTCAAGCTTATTCTTCGAGATTATGTCCTCGATGACCTGAGTGTTGAAGCCGTGCTCTATGAGGAGATTGCTGTGTTTTTCCCACCATTCCTGCATCTTTACTATCTTATCTTTCAATGGTATGCTGTTCGAAACCTCGTAAGGATAATACTCGTCGAACAAAGCGTAAGATTTCTTCACAAATTCTCTTGAAAGATAATTTCCTTGCCTTATCAGGGCGATTGAACTCAGGTGCTCTTTCCCGTTGAAGAACTGTTTTGTCAGAGTCTTGTCAAAATCTGAAACGACGCGGAGTGAGCCCGAGCCTGATTTTTTGCATGAAGAAACCTTGTTTCTAAGAGCAATTTCATCAGGGATGATTACGCTTTCCATTTTGTAAAAAATAAGATGAGCCCGAGCGGATTTGAACCGCCGACCCCCAGCTATCCTAGACTAGTTGTATAGGTTAGCCAGCCATATAAGACTGGTGCTCTAACCAGGCTGAGCTACGGGCTCATCAAAGACGAAAACCTAAGAAAGAAGTTTATAAAAGTTTCTGAGGTCAGAATTTCGAGCCAAGGTCATTAACTACGTTGGAAAGATCGAGAAGATCCGAAAGCAAGGATATCCACTGCTTCTTCAGCATCGGATTGTAAGAGATTCTGGCGTATGTCTGAACAGTTCCCATCGTATTATTCAAGGTGATGTTGACGAGCAAGAGTACATTCCGGACAGTCTCAAGCTTCATGACTTTTTTTGACTGGATCTGTTTGATTAGGTTGTATAGAGCGGTGATTGCCTCTGGCCAGCCTGTGTGCAAATCCTTCCTGTCCTCGAACTTGGCGCTTGCGTCTTCCATGCGCTTGAGAAGCGAGAGCAGTTCTGAAAGACGGCTATCGATGATCTCTTTGTCATCCATGAGAACTTTGAAACAAAAGAACTATTTAAACCTAATCAGGAAACTATTCCGACGTCATCGCCGAAGACTTTCTTGAACTTCTTGAATAAATCATCTGTAACAGGCAATGATGGGATGGTCTTTCTTTCCTTTACATCCACGTCATACTCCTGCAATGAACTCTTGTTGACGTTGCCGAACTTCTTATCCTTGTGGTTATAGGACATCCTGAATATCTCCTTCTCCTTCTTGTCGGAATCCTTGACTAAGTAAGCGTGGTCTGCGCAGAAAACAACCTCACCCTTCTTGCCGCTGGAATAATTTAATTTTATAGTTGATTTCGCGAGTGAAAGAAGCAGGTGCCTATTCGCGAGGTCATCCATGAACCTAACGAAGGAAGCTGTCTCCCTCTTGATCTTCTCTACTTCCTCCTTGTTTAGACCTTGAGGATTCTTCAATTTTAGAACGTGCTTGAGATGAGTTTCCAGCGATTTTGAGATGAGGTTCTTCTTCACGAGAGCTGTGAAACCTTCCTTCAGGCTCTTGTACTTGATGTCCTCTGTGTCCAGCAGTCGCTTGAAGACCGTCTCGAAGTTGTTGTAGAACTCCTGGGTGCGCTGGTTAGCGAACTTGCTCTCGATCTGGCGGAACAGCTTCTTTATCCTATTTGTGTAGTCCTCAGTCTGCTTCAGCAGGACATCAATCTCTTTTCCAGTGACGTACTTTATCGTGAAATGCTCGATGTCCTTGTAGTACTTCCTGATTGTCCGGAGGTAAGTGACATACTTCTGCTCGAGCATCTTCTCCTTCCTGACAAGAATTTCCTCTGCCAGTTCAATGGTCTCTTTAGGAGTGGTAGGAGCGAAGCCGTACAACATCAGAGCGGCCTGCATCGGGTTCAGCGCTGCGTAATAGATGTCCTCAGCTATCACAGTGACGAGCTTGTTCTTGGCGCGGTTGATATAGCGATAGCCTGCGTCAGCGTGCAAATCAATCGCTTCCTGTGATGGACGGATTCGGCCCATCTGCAAGAGTAATTTCCATGGCATGAATGTCCCTCGGTCATACAAAGGAACGCCGTCCCTGAGGAAAGTGAAGATGACCGGCGAAGCATCCCTGACCGCTTCCCAGAAATCAGTGAGTATGTAGCATTGGATGTGAAACTCCTTCTTGACTTTCGTGATTGCGGATGCGTCAGCGCCGTAATTCCTTATTATGGCCATGAGCCTATCACGCAATTCCAGGCGGGACATCTTCTTGACATCTGTGTCATCGATCACGATTGCGACGTCTATGTCATTTGACTTGGCATCTCCCCTGAACAATGAACCGACAGCGATGTAGCTCACGATGTACTTATCGAACCTGTTCAGGACCATCGCCTTGTGGACTTCGCATATCTTTATCGCAGAAAGGAAGTCCTTAGGATCATATAGGTTCGCGGAAAGGGAGATTAATTTCAGTATCTCATACTTTGAATCATAGCAGGCCTCACGCAGCTCTGTTATAAGCATGACGCGCGGCATGATGTTAGGGTCTATCTCGACAGCTATCTTGTCGATGGATTCTGCCAATCGGTTCCTGAAAGTAACTATGTGCTCCTTGTCCTTGAGAGCGTCATCGAGCAGAACCAGCACAGGTATCTCATCTGGATTCCTCTTCGGAGGCTCTGGAGTCCCAGGAGGCAGGTTCTTCGGAGGCTCTGGCTCAGGCGGCAGCAAGGTGATTCCCAAGACTTCCTTAGAATACTTCGCCAAGACCTTCTTCTTGAAAATGTCCAGCTTGTCCTTCAATTTCTCGAGCTTCTTCTGAACATCCTTAGGGATTTCAGGTATCTTGTGCTCGGCTGGAGGAAGCTCTTCCATTTTAAGCAGTGAAGAACCTGCAGATGTTTAAAAAGATTGTGGTAAAGTCTTTGGCGCAATAAACTTTTTAAATAGAGGAATAACATGAAATCACCATGCTAAGGAAAGTGCTTATTGTTCTTGCCATCGCATTGGCGGTGTTTATAGTATTGCTTTTCGTGACGCCTGACCTCAAAGAAGTCGAAGTGCAGTCTGAAAACGAGAACGTTCCTGAGGAAACCACGGCAGAAACGCAGCCTGAGGAAAATGAAGAAGCGGCGACTCCTGAGGAAACAACTCCTGAAGCAGAAGCTCCGGTTGTCGAAGAGGAACCAAAGGGATACGAGAGCGTAGTCTTCGAGTATGGGCAGCTCGGATTCG
>DATDVX010000010.1:0-6321 GCA_035289885.1 Candidatus Nanoarchaeia archaeon
TTTCTTCTAAGAATTCCTCGGTCTGCATCGGAGCTGCTCCGATAAATAACTCAGATCGTGCTAAAATCACTTCAAGATTAGCTTTAGTCAATCCTATCTCAGGATCATCAGCCACTCTGTTGATTAGGTCATTGTCCTTTCCTTCTTCCTTGACCTTCTTTCCGGCTGCAACTGAGTGAACCCTTATCCGCTCATGGATTGTTTGGCGGTCTTTCCCGCGTTTGCATGCTTCCATGAGAATCTCTTCTGTAGCCATGAATGGCAGTTCAGCATCAAGATGCCTTCGGATCATTGCCGGATACACGACCATGCCTCCGGAAACATTCTGCCAGATTTTCAATATCGCTTCAGTTAGAAGAAATCCTTGAGGTATGTCCATCCGCCTGATAGCAGAATCATCCAAGGTCCTTTCTAATACTTGGTTAGCATGCGTGTGATAAAAGTCAGCAACAAGACCAATGAGTTTTCGTGAGAGAGCGGTCATCCGTTCCGAACGCATAGGGTTTCTCTTGTATGCCATCGCGCTGCTGCCAACTTGTTCAGCTTCGAACGGCTCTTCCAAGCACTTCAGCGTTGCGAGTATCCTCACGTCCCAGGAAAATTTTGTCGCCGAAGAGCCTATCCCTGCAAGCGCGCTTGCAACCAGCGTGTCGAATTTTCTTGTGTATGTCTGTCCGGTGATAGGGTATGTCAGGTCAAATTTCATCTTCTTCGCTACCAATGCATCGACAGCTTTCACTTTTTCATAATCGCCATCGAACAATGCGAGCATTGCCGCTTGCGTTCCAGTCGTTCCCTTTGCGCCGCGCGCCTTGAATAATGATTCGACATGCTCAAATTCTTCCAAGTCCATGAGCAAATCTTGGATGTACATGCATGCTCTTTTCCCAACGGTTGTGGGTTGCCCGGGTTGGATGTGCGTGTACGCTAATGTCATCAAATCCTTATGTTGCCGAGCGAATCGTGCGAGGTTGCTGATGGTGTTTACTACTCCTGGTTTGAGTATCTGCAATCCTCTGCGCATCTGCACAAGATCAGTGTTGCAGCCAACATATTGCGATGTTTCCGCGAGATGTACGATTCCTGCGGCCGTTGGGCAATGCGATCCAAATTCACGGATATGCGCCATCACATCATGCCGTAACTTTTTCTCTAAACTTGCTATTTCAACATAATTGATTGGCTCTGCTTGGGCATTGATCATTTCATTAATCATCGATTGCGTTATTCGTTCTAAGCCAACTTCTCGTTGTGCTTCAGCCAGCGCTATCCACCATCTTCTCCATTCTCTGGATTTGAATTCCTCTGAGAAAAGCCGTTGCATCCTTTCAGAAGTGTATCTGCTAACTAGCGGATCCTGATAAATTTCTTGCTTCTCTCCCATTATTCCAATCTGACTCCGTTTGGAATAGGCTCTCCATCGAAATGGATTTTTCCTTCATCATCTCTGGCAAACCTTCCATCAGCCAAGTATCGTAATGTCTGCGGGAATATCACCCAGTCTCCGGCTTCTTTCAGCCGGCTTTGCGCATCATCAGCGCTTTCCCCAGCTCTTACTTCCAGAGGAGCTGAAACCATCAGCACCTTTCCGTAGTCCACTTTCTCTTCCAGTATGTGCGTGGTCGCTCGGATGAATCTTTCTCCTGCCTGCAATGCTTTCGCGACAGCCTTGTCACCGGTGTATCTCCTTCTTCCATTTCCGTCAACTACCGATAAGTCCGCGGGATGGACATTTATTCCGAGGTAAGTCCTCAGAAGCAGCGATGTGACGATGCTCATATAGCCGCCATACGCGATGACATTTACGACATGTGGCGCCAGCGCCTCTTGGGTCATCCAGTCGAATTCCCTTCTCACTGTCATGTCGCGCAATTGTTTTCCTCGTGCAGCGTAGAATCCTTCGATGTCACGAGTGATCACAGGGATGTCAAAATCTTTTCCTATTGCGTTTGCCTTGCTTCCAGCTCTGTCGCTGAACAGCACGACTACCTCGTAAAGCCCATGTTCCCTCTTGCTTGCCTCAATTATCTTCCTGATGTTCGATCCGCTGCCGGACATGAATCCTGCTACGCGCATCGGCTGTGAGGTCGGTTGATATAACTGTTTGAATCCCATCTTAGTGTAAGAAACATCTCTCTCTTGTGAATGCCATCGCCATGCCATGTGAATTAGCAGCCTCTATTATTTCAGCATCGCTCTTCGAGCCGCCAGGTTGTATGATTCCAGTGACGCCCATCCGCGCAAGCAAGTCTATGGAATCCCTCTTCGGGAAGAATCCGTCGGAGGACACTACCGCGCCATTAAGGACTCTCTTCACTCTATCTTCTCTGGCCTTGAAATTCGTAAGCTCTTCTTCAGTTAAGCCACTAGGAATAGTCATGAGCATTCCATATAGGGCATCGTAAGATATAGCCTCCCTGTCCATCGCTTTCTGGTAGGCCTTAACGCCAGCTTGCTCCACTGCGCCAACCCTCTCCTGCTGTCCGATTCCAACTGCAACAGTTCTGCCGTCCTTCGCGAATATCACTCCGTTGCTCTTGCTACGCAGGTTGACGCGCCACGATACCATCATATCTCGCAGTTCCTGTTCGGTCGGATCCCGTGCAACAACGACACGTCGCTCTCCTTCTCCGTCTTTCACGCGCACCATCGGGTCAAGGACAAGGTCTGAAACGCTTCTTATTCTCGAAAGATACGGCCTTTGCACTCCGACCCTTCCGGTTTCAAGCATCACCCTAATGTCATACAATCCGCTGATGTCGTCACCAACATACTTGGGTATCCTGTCAATATTCGAGAACAAAGCAACACGCAAGTCAGCTTTCCGTTCAAGCATCTCCAGCACACCTTCTTCATAATCTGGAGCTGCAACAACCTCAACGAATGTTGATAATAGTTCTTCTGCAGTGTCTCTATCAACCGCTCTGTTGAATCCTACTACCGATCCATATGCGCTTCTTCTATCAGTGTCTCGTGCGCCAACATATAACTCTCGCAAACTTCGTTTTCCAGTTGCGACTCCAGACGGGTTGGTATGCTTCATCACGGCAACGCCAGGATCTGAGAAATACTTTAAAATTCCAAGCGCGCTCGCGATGTCCAGCGAGTTCGTCAACGACAATCCGCCCTTTCCTGTCTTCGCGATGCGCGTATTTGTAAGTTCAGCCAGTGTCGATGCCGTGAATCTGTAGATTGCGCCAGGTTGGTTCGGGTTCTCCCCGTATTTGAGGTCCCATTCTTTCACCAAATGGATCATTAATTCATCAGGCAATTCTCCAGGCGCGGCGACTGCAGGCGTCCGGTACATGAGCGGAAGATCAGTTACGTCAGTCCCTCTTGTCATGATAAAGTCTCCACAGCTTTTTCCAATCCGGAAACGACTCTTTCTTCCCAAGGCCTCATGTCAGGAACGAATGGCCTTCCTAGCAGCTGCTCAATGCCATCCACGTATCGCACTGCTATTAACGCTCGCTCTTCATCACTGTAGCCTTCCTCTCCTTTCGAGAATTTTCGGGCGTATTCTTTTGACAATGCCTTCAATTCTAATTCTGTAATCTCTCCGCTCCGTAGCTTTGTCATTTGTTCAGTATAATCTTTCAACAACCAGAAGCGCGATGAGTCCATCGTCCACACTTCGTCCTGCACGACAATCTGGTTTCGCGAATTTATGCCGTGCTCAGTTTTTGTATCAACTGCAATCAACCCTCGCTCCAGAAGCGCTTTAGCGACCTTTCTGAAGGCGTCGGTCGCATGCCGCTTGACTACCTCGTATTGCGCCAGCGTGCAGATTCCCAATTTTGCTATATCGGCAGGTAATATGAGCTCATCATGCTCGTCCGATTTTGTTGTCGGCGTGTCGATAATGTCTGGCAGTTTGCCGTTCGCTATGAGCCCCTCGGGTAATGCATGTCCGCAGAATGTTCGTTCTCCTCGCATGTAATGCACATACAATGAGGTTTCAGTATTAGTCTTCGCCATGTATGCCCTCAAGACCATCTCCAATGGAATTTGTGTGAGATTTTCAGCCACGGTTACCGCCGCGCTGTCTTCCAATCCAGGAATATCTAGCTGCGATGTTCCCAATTCTGCAATCAGTAATCGCCGCATGAAGTTATGGTTGCTTGCCAATATCTGGCCCTTGAATGGGATGTTTCCTCTGTTGATGTCATGCGTTGAGATTCGGTCTGTCCTGACCATAATCCTTACAGGGAGTCCGTTGCCGTCTTCCAATGGCGGGTTCTCGAAGTCGACTCGTCGTTTCGTGGCTTTGTCGACATAGCTTCCTTCTCCGCCGAATACCGAGTCAGAAACCTTGCCTGGCCGCACAATATATCCTCTCAATCTCGGAATGGCTCCTGAATCAAGGATTTCCTGCGTCGTTGGAGAAGGCCTTTCCAGCCTCATGTAGTCTTCAACTAATTTTTCAGGAGTTTGAGTCTCGATTGTTTCACCTAGATGTATTGGATGTCTGTTCCTCTGTTGAGTATCGCTGCGCGCGTCAATCCGCTTTGCGTTCGGTAGACGCCGATAACGCCAGCACGTAAATCATCCATGCCTTCCTTCGGAGCGAGCGCGTCATAAACGTGTCTGACACCATCGCCGACATTGAGCCATGGAGTTTCAACATCACGCGGCTCTCCTCCGAATGCCAGAGGCACGTTATCATTCTTTCCATCATACGTCGCGAGCAGTTTTCCTTTCCCTATTTCACGAGGTAGTTCGAAATACCACTTGTCCGATGTTCCGTCTTGACATCGCTTTATGATTCCCATCGCTGCGCCTGTCGGTATGACGACTCCGCTTATTCGAGAAGTGAAAAATGGCGGGTCTGGCTCGAAATCCCATCGTTCATGTGCGCTTATAAGGATGTCGCATGCTGAGCGTCTTCCATCAAACCGTGCAGCCGCAACGACTGATCCAGTCTGATGACCATTGCTCACTGCCACGAAATCACTCGGACGGGAAGTATCGTAACTCATCGCTGGGTATAATTGCAGCTCGCGTAAGGATTGCTCAACATTCGGGTCTAGGTATTCTGTTTCAATTGCTGTTATTTCCTCAGTTGGCAATGGAACAGGCACGAATTTTCTTCCTCTGCTCGATGGTCTCCTGCCGGTCATCCCATAGAAAACTGCAGTATCTTCTGCAGGCGTAGTCCCAATAATTATGAATCTTCCAGGATATTCCATCGCTGTCAATGCTTCAAGTCCATCAGTCATAGTAAAATCCCCTCGTTTCCAAGACTTCTGATTGCTTAAATAAGTTTCTATTTTAGAATGGTTACAATCACAATACTCGCTTCTTCAAATCTTTCCTGATTTTATAAACGCTTTCCGCGTCCTTCAAGATATTGTTAGGTTCTATTTCTTGTATGAACATCTCTTCCTCATTGTGATTCAGTCTTTTTACACTGCCCTTGAACGGCATGGTTATCTGCGACCTGCCTATGAGCCTGTCTTCAAAATTTCCAAGCTTTAGCTTTCCGGCTGCATTGCAGTAAATCATGACTATCTCATTTTCAAACGCCCTCGTGACGCACGTTGCGTTAACGAGATCAACCTCGCTGTCCTTGTTGTATCTTTGCCCCTTGTCCGCGTCGCCGTAGCACCAATAGCTAGGGCAGATGACTATTTTCACATCCTCCTTCAGCATCTCCCTGAAGATCTCAGGGAATATCAGGTCCCAGCAGATTATCAGCCCTATCTTTCCGTACTTTGTGTTGAACACTACTGGCTTTTTTCCAGGCTTTATGTAAGGCCTTTCAGGATGCCACAAATTTATTTTCCTGTACTCTCCAGTGACTTCTCCTTCAGAGGTGATGTAATAAGCGACGTTGTAGAGAAACGCTCCCTGCTTTTCGATAAATGACCCTGGTACGATGTCTATCTTATTTTTTATGGCGAGCTTCTGGAAATGATCCCTGAACTCTTTCTTTGAATCTGCCAAATCCCGCCTTCTCTCTATCGGCCCTGTCACAAAATCTTCAGGAAAGACTATGATGTTCGCTCCGGATTGCGCAGCTTTTTTGATGTAATCCTCAGCCTTTCTTAGATTTGCTTCTGCTTCGTACTGCCTAATCTCCATCTGTACGACAGCTATTTTGAATTTCATTTTCCTTCAAGAGCCTTGTTTACATAGTCGGTTATGTCCGTAACTCTTTTCGAAACTTCTTCGGAATTACGCCAAGAGTTCTTCCAGTTTATTGCATTAGCTTGGTCCTCAAGACGGACATACGCTCCTTCGGGTGTCCCAAGGAAGATATGCTGCCTAAACTCATCCTTTTTATCACTCCCTAGCATGCCCCTAGTTCTAATGACTATA
>DATDVX010000011.1:0-3855 GCA_035289885.1 Candidatus Nanoarchaeia archaeon
GAATAGTATCTGCAATTCAATCCGCTTTCGTTCTAGCTGCTCGTTCATTTTTTAGTGGTAGTGGCCTTATTAGAAGTCTTCTCTTTCTTTGCCTTAGGCTTCGTCTCAAGAACCTTCATGCCAAGCTTTTCAAATGCAGACTTTATGTCGGCATGAGAAGCGTTCTTCTTGATGTCGATTACCTGGTTTAGAGGTTCCAGGTGGAGCATGTTGCATTTCCTTCTCCTGGTCTCGCCATCTATGAGGAACATGTTCTTCCCGGCGTCTTCAACTATGACTGCCTTCTTCCCGGCGTCCCTGCCGGCGATCTTCACGCATATTCTTCCTACTTCAAGCATCTTGCTTTACCTCGCGAGCTTTCATCACTAGCATCGTGCGCATGGCCCTTGAGCTCAGGACTCCGCCGAACGGCCTTTGCGGTCTTCGCCTTGTCTTGGCAATCTTCCTAAGCTTCGAAACAGATAATCGTGGAACACCTGGCAACATGATATGCTCGACCGGGCACTCTGAGCGTGAAACATTCCTCGCCTTGTAATGGGTGGTTTTTCCCGCTGGCGTGCGCAACTTAACGCGACGCGATGACCTGCTCCTGTCTTTTCTCCATCCCATTTTCAGTACACCTTTATCAGCTTCCTTATCGGAGCGCTGAGCAATATCGATAGTATGATGTAAGTGCCTAACCAACCAAACTTGATAATGGGCAATACAACAAGCTTCGGGTAATCAATTCGGAGGGCTTTTAAAGCTTGCCCTTTGAAGGATTTCACCATTTCCTTGGGAACATTCTTGTCTGATACTATGACCTCATGAGCGAATACATTGTCATTGAATGAGAGTTCAACCGGATAAGTGCCGGAGTCCTTGGCTTTCAGAGTCCATTTGGCTGCATTCACCGAAACTGTGGCGTTTGAAATGATTTCCATGCCCTCGTAATTCGAGAGTGTAGCCTCGCCTTGCGCAGCATCTGTGAATGTGGCTGTCATCGTGAATTCCTCGCCAGGATGTATCACATCAAATGACAATGCGGAATTCATCCAGCCGAAAATCAATATGACGGGCAGTATGGTGAAGATAGTAGAGCGCATGCTGTGCCTCATGTACTTCATGCTCACGCCCATCGCCTGCTTCTGCAGCTCAACAAGCTTCTCAGGATTGGACTTGTTCTCCTTCATCTCCTTCTGGAAATAAGTCTGCTGCTCTTTCAACAGCTTCATCTCCTTCTGGTTCGTGGTGAAGCGCTGTATCAGCGTGACTATCAACGTCATTATGACGCTCACTATGAATGTGAGAATGAACGGGTGGAACTTCAGCAGTGGGCCGAAGACCGAATTGAAAAAACCTTCAAGGACCATGCGCTACTCCATCATCTTCCTCAGGGCAGGATGCATGTCCATCATGTGCTGCTGAGCGATGTCCTCATACAATTTGTAGACTATCATGACTGAAAGCAATATTCCTGTACCCCTTGACAATGCGCCAAGAATATCTGCAGACGCAGCAAGGAAACCTACTGCTATCGCTCCCATGACTGTCAATGGGAATATGTACCTTTTGAGTATCTGCTCAAGCACCCTCTCATCTCGCCTGAAACCTGGGATCTGCAATCCGGAAGCCATGATGTTCTTAGCCTGGCTCGCAGCATCCATGTTCGCTGTCTGGACCCAGAAGATCGAGAACAGGACAGAACCGCCTATCATCAGAGCGCCGTAGACCAATGTCGATACTAAGTCCATGCCCCTGAATGATCCTGTGATGAGATTCTGGACTATGTTCGGCGAGTTTATGAAAAGCACCAGCCCTGAAGCAGGCTGGTTCCCTATGAAAGTACCTAAAATGGGCTTACCCCAATTATCGAGAAGCCTCGCCCATAACTGTATGTTTGCGATGAGCGCCGCGACTAGGATGACTGGGATGTTCGAAGTGTATATGAATTTCAACGGCCATCTTATCCCATGGCCTCTGATCCTTCCGAATGACAGCGGAATCTCGACCTTCATCGCCTGGGCATAGACCGAGACGACAAACACGACTATGGTGGCGAGTATCGCTGACACCGCGAGTATTGCGCTCGTCGGATTTCCGGAGAGCAGTGACTGGAAGAACACCCAGACCTGGCCTATCGGCGCCTGCCCTGTCCCGAAGGCGAATGTACCTGCCCGAGTCAATGGCGAGAACGCCTGGATGAATATCGATGACGCTACACCAGCGACGATGAACAATGACAATCCTGAGCCAAAGCCCCACTTGCTGACAAGGTCATCCATGAACAGCACAAGCAACCCGCCCAAGCATAGCTGCACCACAAGGAACAGCTGCAATATGAGATATGAGCTAGTGCCAACCAAATCCGGAGCTGGAGCCAAGCCTCCCATGAAAACGTAGACTATTGCCTCGAACAATATGAAGAACAATGACAATACCTTCTGCAGTCCCTGGAAAAATTCCCTTCCTTCAGGAGAACGCTGGTCTATCTTGAGCATCCCTGAACCTGCAAGCAACTGCAGGACGATCGATGCTGTGACGATAGGCCCGATACCCAAGCTCATCAAGGAGCCGAATGAAGCACCGAGTATTATCGATAGTGATTCGAATTGCGAAAGTGCATTCTGGCCCAAGCCGTAAAGAGGAATGATGGATAGTATGAAAAACGCGAGAAGTATTATGAATGTCCACTTGAGCTTTATCTTGAAGGGAACCCGCTTTTCATCAGGCCTCTTCACTTCAGGTATTATTGAGATGATTGATCTTAAGAAGCTCATTTCTTCTCACCAGGCAGAATGACTTGTCCTCCTGCTTGCTCTATCTTCTCCTTTGCTATTCTTGAACATGAATCAACAATGACTTTTACTTTCCTGCTGATGACGCCCTTGCCGAGAAGCTTGTCGTAGCCAAGCTTTGTTAAATCGATATCATTTGAATCAGGAAGATTCTCCAGGTTGATCGCGTTGACTTTCTTCCTGAGACTGTGGTGAAGGCTGAAGCCGTGCTTCCCGAAATATGATTCCCCGTAAGTCTGCAGTATCGAGATCTTCTTTTGGTCTGCGCGCTTACCTGTGCCGGCCATACCTCTTCCGCCTCGGTTGCCTGCATTCCTGTGCTTCTTCTTCGCTCCACATCCGTGCGTGAAGCTTCCACGAAGCTTGCGTACCTTCTTCTTCTTTCGCGTGAGCATGTTAGACCATCCTCTTTATCAGGTCATTTATCTTGTCCTTCCTGTAGCCTGTTGCGCCGCCAAGTGAGAACTGCTCCTTGACGCCCTTCCTCTCGAAACCACCTGTAGGAGGCTTGAGTTTGAAGAATGGCTTAAGGCCTGGAACATCCTTGATCTCCTTCTTGAAAGACATCAGGTCCTTCGCGAGAGAATCAACGTCAGTCTTCGCGTTCTGCTTGAGGTACTCTGGCGTGAGATGCTGGTTGTTTGAGACTTTCCCTCGCTTCTCAATCAGCAATTTCAATGTGGGCTCGTCTATCTCGCCCCACGTGCATCGATCCCTTATCTTCTCAAGCATGCCGACGAATGTCTTCGCATTTGAAATGACTATACAATTGTTCTTCTTGTACAACCTGAGCAACTTGAAAGTATCCCTGATATCATGGTTGAGGCCGACATCGCCTGTCATCCTGATCACTGCGATTCTTTTCTGATCCATCTTACACCAGCCTTCCGTCGACAGTGCCTGTCATCTTCTTGTAGCTGTCGGATAATTTCGCCTTAGCGACCTTCTGCAATGCGTCGAAGCATGCCTTGATCATGTTCAATTTCGTCGTAGTGTGGCCGTAGCTCTTTGAGTATATGTCCTTGATTCCTGCCAAGCGCAATAGCTTCTGGCACTCTGACTCAAGGCAGAGGTTTGT
>DATDVX010000012.1:0-2995 GCA_035289885.1 Candidatus Nanoarchaeia archaeon
TAATCATTCTCTGAAATGCTGACAAGAATATTGAATAATGGGACGCCTGAATTCATCTGGATGAGCATGTTCTCGAGGAAAGGCAGGAGATCCTTGTCTATCGTCTTGACTCGCTTGAACGCGTGCAGCTTCGGGTAGTACAGCTGCTGTAGGAAGATTATGAACGTGAGAGGTATTGCAACGGCCAGGCTGACGAGGAGATTCACCTTGGCAGCTATAAGTATCAGCGCCATGAAGATGAAAAGGAAGAAAGCTGACGCAGACGCTGTGAGGCACATCGCCATGTAGCGCTTGGAATCAATAGGATATTCTGCCTCGGCAAGTATCTGCTTCAACTTAGGGAAATGAGGCTCTAACTTCTCCGAAAGAGAATAGAACATCTTGGAAGAATTGTATATTGCCTTCGGCGGCAACAAGGAATAGGGTATTTTGATCTGCATTTCATTTCCTGGCCTTGGACGGCGAGGCGCCAACTCTTTTCAGCACTTCCTCAGGATCAAGGTAATAATCATGCATCAATTTCCCGACGCTCTCAACATCACGCAGGTTAGTCGCAACCATCCAATCAAGGATTTTTTTCTTCTCAGCAACGTCCTTGGATATCTCCTGCAATGTCATACCTGTATGCCTCGTCAGGTCCTCGAACAATCGCAATGAAGAAGCGTGCTTGACGAATGTGTCTGTCTCGGGCTTCCACCTGTATAGCAGGTTAGGCTTGACGATCTCACGGCCTTCTTCGAAGCCGGAGATGAACTCACCTATCTGGTAAGCCCTTCTTATACCGCGACGCCTGTCACGGAACATCACAACATTGAGATTTACGCCTTCAAGCAGGTTCGGAGGAACATTTATCGGAGGATTTGTCAGTCGCCTGATGGTCTCGTTCAGGGAGTTTGCGTGTACAGTGGAGTAGACGCTGTGACCTGTGTGCATTGCCTCGAAAAGGACCTCTGCCTGGTCACCCTTTCTCATCTCCCCAAGGATAATCCTATCAGGCCTCATTCTTAATGAGTTTACTAGCAGGTCAAGCATACTGACCTCTCCCTTGCCTTCTGCATTGGCCAGCCTGGTTGTCAATGGGCACCAATAAAGGTACTTCGGAAGCTGCAACTCACGAGTGTCTTCGATTGAAACTATGCGGTTAGTCGGCGGAATGAACGGAGTGCAGACATTAAGGAATGATGTCTTACCGGAACCAGTCCCACCGCTTATCAGCACGTTCATCTCGTACTGGATCGCAAGCCATATCAGCGCGAATATCTCCGAGGAGCATGTGCCGACCTTTATGAAATCCGTGATTGTCCAAGGATCACGGGCGAACTTTCTTATAGTGATAGTATGGCCTTTTGTGCTTATAGGGTAGAGGACTACGTTGGCTCGGTCACCTGTAAGCAAGTGGGCATCAAGCAATGGAGTGAGTGTCGTGACCTGCCTTCCGACTTTCCTGGCGATTATGTTAGCGATGTTTTGTATCTGGCCTTCGGAGCTTATCGTAAGGTTCGTCTTCATCCAGCCGTATTTCTTATGGTAGACCCAGACTGATTCCTTTGCAGAAAGGACAACAATCTCTTCAAGGCCCTCGTCATTCAGAAGATACTCTATTTTGTCCAGGCCAAGCGTCTCCTGGACTATCAGGGAAACCAGGAACCTCAATGTCTCGCTGTCGACTTTCGGAAGATTGTTCCTGATCAGCTCCTCGGCCCTCTGACGGAACTTCGCCTTCAGATCATCAGCAGCCTTCGAGTCATCAGCAGTGTCAGAGCTCACCCTTATCTCAGAAACCAGCTCTGTCTTTATGTGGTCAAGCAAAGCTGCTGTAGCTTCCTTGACTTGCGGAATAGTCAGGTAGTAAATCTTGGTGATGCCTTTGCCACCTAGTATGGAAACATTTACTTCAAGCTGGTTCGTTATTATTGTGTATGTTTCTATTTGATCCATTGTAGCTCAGGCTCCCCGAAAGGAGGGTAATGCAACTTTAATAGTTTCTGGTTGGCCAATATCTGCGCCCATTCCTCTGCCTGCTGCTTTGACAGGCCGAACATCTTCGCGACATCAACCAGTTTTATCGTGCCCTTCTCCTTTATGTAATTGTAAAGCTTGTCGAAATCTGTCTCGTAGTCCTTGATGCGGAATATCTCCTGCGGAAGGTCCTCTATCTCCTCGGCTGATTCAATGTCAGCTGGCATCTCCTTCTTGGACTCTCTGATGGCCCTTTCTATAAGATCAGCAGGCCAGCCTGCTTTAAGGCTCGCTGCCTTGATATCAGAATCCGAGTACTTGTTCAATGCAGCCCTCTTGATGTACTTCTTGAGTATCTGGTACTTGTAGTCGTGCAATGCGATTGTGGTCGGGCTTTCCTTGCCTTTCATTGCATTGTCGACCTCTTCATTCACTATGTCCTTCGGCCACCCCTGCTTGGTCGCTTCCAGCCTGATGTTCGCTACGCTCGCATTGCTGGCGAGCGAATCCTTTATGAACTTCACAAGCTGCTCCCTTGGAGTTATCGTGTCTGTGAGAGTCGCAGGGATTATCTTGTCGCGCTTTGAAAGTGTCTTGACGCATACGATAAGCAGGACTATTATCAGCGCGATGTTCAGAAGGAAAAGGACATAGAAGCTTGCAGGATTATCAGGCCTTAGAAGCTGCTTCTTCTGGATCATGATGAAGTACATCAGGACAACAACCAGCACAAGCACCAGAGTAAGCCTGTGGATTATCACAACTTTCCGTATGTGCACATCATGGTGCTTCTTCGCACTGATTGATTCGAGCAGGAAAGAAGTTATTATTATGATGATACCACCGAGAAGTATGCTCAATGTACGGCTCTTTATTAGGAAGGATGATGCGACGAGCAGCGTCCCGAGCCAGAAGGAAAGGTTGATTATTTTTGCATCCATTCTAGAATTACAACACGGGTGCTGAGTGTTTTAAAGGTTTGTTTTACTCTAGAAGTTGTTACATGACCCTTACATAATCGCTTTTGATGACCTTG
>DATDVX010000013.1:0-4616 GCA_035289885.1 Candidatus Nanoarchaeia archaeon
AGATGAAGGCAACCTTGAAGTATGACGAGACAGAAGCCGGAGGGCACACGATAGATGCTATATACCTTGACAGAAGCTCAAGGCAAGCTAATGCTTACTGCGAGGAGAAGGGATGCCTTGACAGGAACACTCCTTATGACGTAGAATTCGAGGAATTTGACATTCTATCGCCATTGGAATGGAACGCGAAATGCAAGAGGACAAACTATGTCGGAGATGACGTTGTCAACAAGAAAAAGACAAAAGTGTACCAGACAAATGATTTGAAATGCTGGATTGACCAGTATTACCAGCTGCCGATAAAAGTGACTGATTTAGAAGGGCAGCATTACTTCTCGATACAGGGCCTTGACAACGTGAAGGACACTGACCTATCACACCAACAGCTGTACAACTACAATTAGAAAGCTAGATAAACATCCTATTCTACTGATTTGTTTTGATGGAAAAGCCTGAGAGCTTCATTGTCAGAAGCGAAGACTGCAAGGACTATGTGGCTTTCGCCAAGAGAAGGTTGCGGAATGGCAGGTTGATTTTGGTCGGCGTCGGAACTCCGGTCGGATATGCTTGGTCACAGCTCCCTGTCCAGGATAGCACAATCCAAGGAGTTGCAATGGGATTTCTTGTGGGGTTGGCGGCATACAACAGACACCATAGGCTGACGAGATTCTCAAGGGATAGAGGCGTGCATCAAAAGATTTTTGGGAGCATAATGAAGTATCCTTTCATAGGCAAAGGAGGAAAGAAAAAGCTCACTGAGAAGATGACAGAGCACATTAGTGGAATAGACAACCCACTAGCAAGGCAGAGCATAATAATATCATACTTGTTAAAACAAGGCAGATTCGATGATGCTTTTCTGGCTGAAGAAAATTTTGCAAGGCTCGCGAAGGAATACGGATCTTACCGCAGTGGCTATGATATGATTGCTAGCTTCTTAGGGAATGGGATGATGTCAGTGATAAACTGTTTCAGGCATAAGACTGCATTTGATTACATAGGCGATGCGCTCGGCTCATATAGAGAACATCATTACCAGAGCGGACGGACAACATTCCTGAAAGCGATGGAAAAATTCCCTGAAAAGAACCTGGAATTGTGCGTATTGGCTGCCAACATCGAACATATCTACGGGAATGAGAAAGACGAGACCATGCTGCTGCATAGAGCTGTGAGAATAATGAAAGACAAGCCTGAGTTCCAATCAGCTTTTTTCAGAGTCGGAGAGCAGAGGAACGAGACATTGATGATAAAATCCAGGATTGCGGACGGTGTGATGCATGTGAAAAGAGGAAAAGATCTGAAGCACGAGCATGCAGTAAACAAGCTGGCTTATCGCGCGCTCCTGCAGTACGGAGAGCAGCATGGGCTCGGGGATGATTTCGCCTGCGTGGCGAGGAGCCTTGGATTCATCAACGGATTGGAAGGATTTGATTATCATTTCACCAGGAGAAACGGAACTGAGAACCTTGAAGATGAATTATTAAGAGAACCTGAAAGGGCTGATGAGCTGCTCATGCTCGCGATAGATAGGCTGGCAAGATTTTCAGCTGTGACAACGCAGGCAGCGAGATCAGGAAATTATCAGGTTCCTGTTATCGGAGAATATGATTACGCAGCAGAATTGAAGAGGAGATTAATAGGGAATGACAACGAGAGGATAGGAGACAATCCTTACCTGCCTAGACTGAGGAGCGCGTGGCTTGAGCTCCTGGAAAAAACAGCTGGCTTGAGGAGGAAAAACCTTGTGATTGCGCACTGCGACGCAGGGCCAAAGAACATCCTTCCGGGCGGGACAGTGATTGACTTCGAGAAGGTCGCGATGGCAGACCCTACTTTCGACA
Organism: Candidatus Nanoarchaeia archaeon; assembly: GCA_035289885.1. Taxonomy (GTDB): domain Archaea; phylum Nanobdellota; class Nanobdellia; order SCGC-AAA011-G17; family DATDVX01; genus DATDVX01. The sequence goes on from DATDVX010000013.1 coordinate 1,845, forward strand.
CAGTGACGATCGCTGAGATACCTGGGAGCGAGCTTGAGCAGAGGCACTTGGATTACCTACTTGAAAGGATGGGTGAATATGGAGTCGAAGGACTTGAGAGGGGAGATGTAACCACCTTAGCGATGATCAATGCAGCGCACAACGCGATGTGCCAGTTCGGGAACAATGTTGACAAGGGGAACAAAGGGAAGGCAGCGCATTTCCTTGAAAGGGCGAGAGAAAGGCTGAGAAGCCTTGATTACCACCTAAGCCAGCTGTTCGAGGATTATGCGATGCACAGCGCGAAGACAGCGGAAGTGCTTGGCTGACCGAAACATTTTTATTGGGACTTTTTGGACAAACCACGGATGAAGGCCACAAGATATTTCTCGATAATAGGAGTGATAATCCTCTTCTTCCTAGTCAAGAACATAGGGCTTGGCAACATACTTGAGAGCTTCAAGACGATAAACTACCTAGTTTCATTCGCTTTCGTGATCCTCTTCTGCATCATAGTCACGCAGACATGGAAATGGTACTCGATACTGCACATCCAGGGGATAGAAGTCAGGTACTGGAGATTGTTCAGGATAAACATCATAGGCATTTTCTACGGGACATTGACTCCTGGAAGGGCAGGGTCTTTCCTGAAAGCTTTGTACCTGAAGAAGGAGCTGAACAAGCCGGCGATGGAGCTGACATCGTCTGTAATGCTTGAGAGATTATTGGATTTTCTCCTTGTTGGGGCGCTGGCATTGGTTGGAGCGTTCTTGTTCGTCGGAGGGAATGCGAACCTGCTGATAACACTCATCGCGATACTTCTGATATTCATCTTCGGCCTGATAGTCATAATGAAGAAGGAGAATTTCCTTTTCTTCTACAAATTATTCGAGCCATTGATACCTAGGAGATTGCATGACAACCTGGAAGTCTACATAAACAACTTCTACAAGAGGATGCTGAAGAAAAGGCAGCTGCTCTATCCTGCGTTCATAACTGTGATAAACTGGATAGTGACTTACTCAGGATCATATGTTATAGCATTGGCACTTGACATACACGTCAACTTCTTCGTGTTCATGAGCCTGTTCTCGCTGGCGACGATGATAAGCCTGATACCGATAACAGTCGGAGGAGTTGGAACGAGAGAATTGGCACTTGTAACGTTATTCGCTCCATTTGGAATAGCCAAAGAGAGTATGTTCACGATATCAATACTTTCACTGGTCATATTCCTGATAATACCGAGCATAATCGGATGGATAATAACGCTGGTGGAAAAATGAAATACACTCCTGCAGGCGAGAAGGTTGACAGGGAAATACAGAAGTATGTTGACATAGCAGTAGAGGAGATACTGAAGAAAGTGCCTGATGCACTGTCAATAATAATCTATGGTGGGTATGGAAGGGGCGAGGGTAGCTATTTCCTGAAGAAAGGAAAAGTCATGCCTGTGAATGACTTCGACACTTACGTTATAACCGAGAAGCCTGCTGAGCCTGAAGTCTTAGATGCTGCAGCAGACAACTTCGCGAAAAGGCTTGGGATAAAAGGGATTCCGTTCAAGTCATTCGACAAGACCTGGAACTTCGACCAGAACTTCTACCTTGACCTGAAATGCCTGACTACCAGCCAATTGAAGAAGCTGTTCCCGATGATAAGGTACTATGAGCTGAGGAACGCAACCAACGTGGTCTATGGGAAAGACACGAGGACGTTCATACCTGACTTCAAGAAGAGCGACGTACCATTGTCTGAAGGAGCGAGAATACTGATGAACAGGATGACGCATCTAGTTGAATATTTCTCAACTGAAGGGAAGCATGATCCTTTGACATTGTCTTTCTTCTGCACTAAAGCTTTCATAGACTCCTGCACTGCCTTGTCCCTCTTATCAAAAAGATACGAGCCTTCATACCTGAGAAGGATGGATAACTTTGTGAAGAATTACGAAAAGGACTTCCCTGAGCTTGCCAAAAAACTTCCTGATCTGCCGAAGAAAGTGAAGAAATACACTGAATGGAAGATGAAGATAAATGGATTGCCTGAGAAAAATATTGAAAAACTGTGGCTTGACGCGAGGCATAACATCACTGAAGTGGCGAAGTATTTCGTCGGAAGGATGCTAGGCAAAAGGATAGAGACGCTTGATGAGCTGTCGGATGCTATCGCTTCAATGGGAAAAACGTATTACAGGCCTTATGCGGAGCACTTCTCGAAGACAAACCTGAAAATCAGGAACAATTTGATTACCTCAGTGCTTTCGCTTGGGATCCACTGGTACTTCAAGGTGCTTTATTTCCTGAGGATACTGAAGAACAAGAGGCCTTATCTGAGGATATTCACTAATAAATCCGCGCCTGACCTGCAGATAATGGCGGCGATGGTGCACATACTGCATTCGTTGGACAGGCACATGAAGATTGACTCGAAGAATTTCAGCAAGGGACTGAATGAATTGAGGAAAGTGTATCCTGCAAAAGCGATAAAATGGGAAGACTTGAGCCAGGAATACGCAGATGCGTATGTCTTGTTTTATCTTCAGAAAATAGTCTAGTTTAAATAAAGAAAAAAGTTGAAGAATAACGTGATGGACAGGAAAAAAGCGATACTTTTGGGACTAGGGATATTCACGATAATCGTTGTTGCCATAGGCTACAAGCTGATATTCTTTGACAGGGCTGATTATGCCGAAAAGATATGCATCGAGAACAACTACAAGTTCGCCGAGCAGATATCCTGCAGGCAGACTGACTGCGTAGTGAAGTGCTGCAACGACAAGGATGAATCAAG
>DATDVX010000014.1:0-8293 GCA_035289885.1 Candidatus Nanoarchaeia archaeon
TTCGCTGAGAAAGAGACGTTTCCCTTGAACTGGTTCATCAGCAATACCTGGGCCTCGTCATCAAGGTTATGGCCTGTCGCAATCTTATCGAGCTTCAAATCCCGAGCAGCCTTGTTTAAGACATAGCGCCTGAAAATTCCGCATGTTGTGCAGGGGTTCTCCTTTCTCACGACCTTGTCGATTGTCGTGCCGATGACATCACTGAACTTGTAGATCTTCAAGGGGATATTGTGCTGCTTGCAGAACTCTTTAGCGTCCTTGATTGTAGAAGAGCGGTAGCCTTTGATCCCCTCGTCAATGAGGATCGCGTAAACTTTCCTTCGCCTTTCCCTCTGGATCTTGTTGATGATGTAAAGGCACGTCATGGAATCCTTTCCGCCAGACAAGCCAACGCCAACGACATCATCCTTTCCGATCATATTATACTTTGAAATGGTTTTCATGACCTTCTTCTCGAAGTAGCGGATGAACTTTGACCTCGTGTAAGAATTGCCAGCCTGGTCGATGTAAACTGCCTTTTCCATCTTACCCACCCGAGACCACGGAGAAGATCTCGACACTGTCATCGTCTTTGATGACCTCGTTTTCCGTGCAGATTTCATTATTGATTGATACAAGAACGCTGACTGGGTTGATCTTGAGCTTGCCCAAAAGAGACTTCACAGTATAGCCCCTAGGAATCTCAACTCTCAATCTCTTGCCAGTCCTCTCGATGAATACGCTAACACCCATGAAAGGACTTTCTGGGCTATTGATTTATAAGGCTTTTTAGCGAGCTGAAACTGCCCTTCTTGCTTCTTCGATGGTCATCCCAGGCCTCTGGCTAAGCTCCATATCGCCTTCCTCGAACCTCTCGCAGTAATGGGCGAATGCTGCCCTTTCAGTTATCCTGTCCTGCAATTCAGGATATGCTTCGAGAATAAGCTCCGAGAGTGAAAGGTACGAATCAGGGAATTGCTTCCGTGCTTCCTGGCTGAGACCTAGGCTTTCAAGAGCGCCATGGAACTTGCCATTTATTTCATCTGGCGTCGCGGCCATGCCTATACGGACAGCTTCGGAGTTCATCCCTACTTGAGCCCTCAATTTCGCTGCCAGATCAAGGAATCTTTCGCTAGGTTCAGGCACTTTACTTCTGGTGACATGCACACTATCGTCAAGAAGCTCGTTCTTGTGGAACATGTAACTTGCGCCGCTAACATTGGCCCTGTAACGGCTCCTTCCCCTTATTATGCTGCTCATTTTTTCACTTCCCTGTGGTTTTTGCCAGTAACTATGTTTTCCCTACTGCATGAGCATGTTTATAAAGCTTTTTTAACCAGAAACCCCCATGGAAAAGTACTCAAGGCAGGAGCTGTACATCGGGAAGAGAAGGCAGGATCTGCTGAGAAAGAGGACTGTTTCAGTCGTTGGAATCGGCGCATTAGGGAGCGTGTCAGCTGAATTATTGGCAAGAGCTGGAATAGGAAAATTAAAGCTGATTGATAGGGATTTCATCGAGAAAAGCAACCTGCAGAGGCAGGCGTTGTTCGCTGAAGCTGATGTAGGCAAATTAAAAGCCAAAGTGGCCTGCGAAAAACTGAAGAAAATCAATTCTGATGTTGAAATTGAGTATTTTGTAGATGACTTGAATGCTGACAACGCAGAAATAATGAAATCTGATATGATACTTGACTGCGTCGACAACATGGAGACAAGATTCTTGATAGATGACTACTGCGCCAAGAAAATGATCCCATGGGTGCATGCCTCTGCCATTGAAAACCGCGGATTCTTGTTCAACGTGATGCCTGGAAAGACAAGCTTCTCTGACATCTTCAGCAACCTCAAGGGGATAGGAACATGCGACAGCGTGGGCGTGATGAACTCCATAACGCATATGATAAGCTCGATGCAGGTTAATGAGGCGATAAAGATACTGACTGGGATGAAATATGAAAATGACTTGATATTCATTGACTTGCAGAACAACATGTTCAGGAAGTTAAAAGCGAGAAAAAATCCTGGCTTCAAGAGGACTTTCGAGCATCTGAAGGCAAAAAGAAACGTCATCAGGCTGTGCGGCTCAGGGATGTACCAGATACGAGGGAAACATGATCTAACTGAACTGAAGAAAAGATTAAAAACAAGCGGAGAGGATTTCATCAGGTTCAAGAACATGACAATATTCAGGGACAGAGCATTGGTAAAGGCGAAGAGCGAGGCAGAAGCCAAATCATTTTATTCAAGATGGATAGGTGACTAGAAATGGAAATATACCAGTCAATCATTCTTGGAATATTGCAGGGGCTGACTGAATGGCTGCCGGTATCTTCATCAGGGCATCTGGCAATCGCGCAGAACCTCTTCAACCTTGAAAATCCGATATTCTTCGACATAATACTTCATGTTGCGACATTGATAGTCCTTTTCATAGTATTCAGGAATGAGATAAGCATGATTTTCAAGGCTATCTTCACATGGGACAAGGACAGCAAGTACTTCAGGTGGGGTTGGTACCTTGTGATAGCCAACATAGGGACAGCGATAATAGGGCTGACGTTCAGGAATTTCTTCGCAAGCCTCTTCTCCAGCCTGATTGCTGTCGGAATCGCGCTAATGATCAACGGGATAATACTAGAGCTATCATCCCTGAAAGAAGGCTTCAAGAGGATTGAAGCGAAAAGCGCGTTTGCAATGGGACTTGCGCAGGGAATAGCGATAATACCCGGGATTTCAAGGAGCGGCGCGACAATAACGACAGGAATGCTGATGAAGGCGGAGAAGGAGGATGCAGCGAAGTTCTCTTTCCTCATGTCAATACCTGCGATAATAGGTGCGGCCATACTTGAGGGAGCCAGCTTCTCCTGGAAGAGTTTTGAATTGCTGCCTTTCGCCCTAGGCTTCGTGTTTTCCGGGATTGTGGGGTATGTGACATTGAACTGGCTGATGAAGATAATAGCGCGCGGAAAATTCTACAAGTTCTCATATTATTCTTTTGGCATAGGGCTTCTTGCTTTGATAATCGCCATACTAGGAAAAGCTTAAATCCTGAAAATATCCCCTATTGCATGAATGATACGTGTCTTGGGTGATATACCCCGAACTATAATCGACAGAGCAGTGCAGAAGATAAGGACGATAACTGACATACCAAGGCACGTCGACATCTATTTCGCGGATGAGCCTAGGCAATGCAGGAACATTGAAATCCCGAAAAAAGCTGAGAAGGGCTTCAGCAAGCTCTGCGACAACAACAAAATAAGCTTCTTCTATCATTACGGGAAAAAAAGGATTGTAGTGATATACATAGGGAAAGACTCCAAATATCTGTTTAAGAACGAGAAGGCATTGATAGGGTTGATACTCCATGAGCTGATGCACAGCAGGCAATCGACAAGGAAGCTGTATGAGAAGCTGAGCAGGAACTTCATGGATGTCTTCACGAAAAGACTGAGGGACAGCAATTACACGGAAATGCAGCAGGACATACTGATAAAGGTTGGCCTGAATTCAACTTTGTTCCTAAAAGACCTGTACGTCAACTCAGAGCTGATAAGGCACGGCTTCGGCGATTATCTATTGGAGAACTACACGCAGGAATTCGCCTCAAGGAAAGCGCACAAACCGATTTTCCACAAGCACATGCAGGAGGACCTAAAGAAAGACAAGTCGCTGCTCCCATCGATGCTCCAGTTCCAGTTCGCGCTGCTCTCTATACTGACGCCTTTCGAAAAATTCAACACGAAGAAATCCTCTGATTTGAAAAGGTACATCGCCAGGTATTACGCCGCGAGCATAAGGAAAGTGTACAATGAATGCAAGGACATAAGGAAGATGATATTCAGGAAGAGCTCGGAATCGACTGGATTCCAGAAGAAATTCTTCAACATGATCTTCGACAAGGTTGTCAACCTTTTGGAGTAATTCCAAAGTTATAAAAAGATGGATTAAGAGGAGTATAAGCATATGAAGCACATCGCTGAAAGAGAGGTCGAGCTGCCTGAGGCAATCATCGGGAAAATGCTTGCCCTGGTGAAGGATCCCAGCGTGATTTCTTTGGGCGCCGGCCAACCGGATTTCAAGACCAACAAATCATTGACAGACTATGCCAAGAAGATAATAGAAACCACGTCGTCCTACGCGCCTTCCGAAGGCATAAAAGAGCTAAGAGAGGCCATTGCCAAGAAAGTCTGGAAGGACAACAGGATAAAGGCTGATGCTGACAATGTGCTGGTGACTGCTGGCAGCCAGGAAGCGTTGCTGTGCGGGTTTTTCTCAACATTGGATGTCGGAGAGCAGGTGATATTACCTAATCCCGGATATCTGGCGTATATCCCGCAGATTGAGCTTATTGATGGCGTTCCTGTGCACGTGAAGCTTGAAGAGGAAGATAATTTCGAACTGAACCCTGACAAGATAAGAGAAGTCATTGACAAGAAAAGGACACAGGTGATCATGCTGAACACTCCTGCGAATCCAACTGGAACGGTAATGCCCAAGAAACTACTTGAGGAGATAGCTGACATCGCGATAGAGAACGACTGCTTCATTTTTGCAGATGAAGCTTATGAAAAACTGGTGTATGACAGGAAGCATGTTTCAATTGGAAGCCTAAACGGGATGGAAGATTATGTGGCAACATTCCAGACATTCTCAAAAAGCCACGCTATGTGCGGATACAGGGTCGGATATGCTGTCGGAGCCAAGGACCTGATCGGAGCGATGAGCAAGGTGCACCACTACACCTCGATATCAGCCTCGCACCTGTCGCAGTTGGTCGCCTTGAAAGCCTTGCAGAGCGGCGATGCTTACACAGAAAAGATGAGGCTTGAATACAAGAGAAGAAGGGATTACATCGTGAAGAGATTGAATGACATGGGGTTGAAGACTGTCATGCCGCAGGGAGCCTTCTACACGTTCTCAAGCATAAAGGACTACACTTACAACAGCCTCAATTTCACCACTGAACTGCTCAAGAAAAAGAAGGTCGCTGTTGTTCCCGGCTCGGAATTCGGGAGATACGGAGAAGGGTACATAAGATGCTCGTATGCCACTGAACTGAGCAAGATCAAGATTGCGATGGACAGGCTTGCGGACTTCCTGAAGCACTACAGGGATTGAAAAGCTTTTAAATATCGGCGTATTGGCTTTTAGTCATGGGACCTGAAAGAATACTAAGGATGATATTCTATCCGGTAATATTATTGATTGTCGTGTTCGGTTATCACACTCAATGGGTGTGGTTCAGGTGGGTCGGGGCAATAGTCCTAGTCTATGGGATATGGCGATTCGTGAGCGTGCCGTGCTGGCACAGGCATCTGGCTTACCTGACAGGGATATGGCTGCTCCTCCTAACATTCATGCAGGTTGATAACGTATTCTTCGCCGCGATACTGGGGATACTGATGCTTCTGGACATAATCCCGATGTAAGATATTTAAAGGGAGAAAATAGAAGAAGTACGATGAAAAAAATAGTGATAATCGGCGGTGGCTTCGGAGGGATTTACACTGCAAAGCATCTTATTAAGAAATTAAAAGACGAAGCGCACATAACCCTGATTGACAAGAAGAATTATTTCCTGTTCAGCCCGATGCTGCATGAAGTGGCTACAGGTGGATTGAACAGATCACATATTGTCCAGCCGATAAGAGCCATATTACGAGGGAAGAATTTTGATTTCATGAAGTGCAACGTGAACAGCATTGACTTCAAGAAGAAAGAAGTGACAAGCGAAAAAGGAAAGATTAATTATGACTATCTTGTGATTGCGATCGGAGCAAAGCCTAATTTCTATGGAATTCCAGGAGCTGAAGAATATTCAATACCCCTGAAAGAAAATTCAGACGCTGGCAGGATAAAGAGCAAGGTGATAGAGTGCTTTGAGCTTGCTGAAAAGACGAAAGATCAGAAACTTAGGAAAAAACTATTGACTTTCGTGATAGTAGGAGCTGGTCCGACCGGAGTTGAATTGGCAGGGGAACTGGCAGAGTTCACGCACCAGAACCTGAAAAGCAATTACAATGACCTGCAAGTGCATGACGCGAAGATATTCCTATTGCAGAAAGGGGACAAGATAATCCCTATGATGGACAGCAGGAGCATCGAGAAAGCGATGAGGAGGCTCAATGACAAGCGAGTGATTGTCAAGCTGAACTGCGGGGTGAACAAAGTAACAAAAGAAGGCGTTGCGTTGGACTGCAATGAATTCATAGAAACTTCCACGATAATCTGGACTGGAGGAGTGAAGCCTAACACCTTATCATTGAATCTTAAAATAATTGATGAGAAAGGGCATTTGCATGTTGATGAATACCTCCAAGTAAGGAATGCCAGCAATGCCTACGCTTTAGGAGATTGTGCATTTTCAGTCAACCCTGATGGGAAGCAAGTCCCTGCATTGGCGCAGGCTGCAGTAAAGCAAGCTAAAGTCGTGGCTGATAACCTGATAGCTGACGTGAAAGGCGGGGAAAAGAAGAAGTTCAGATTCAAGTCAAGCGGCTTATTGGTTTCCATAGGACAGAGATTTGCCGTAGCGAACATACACGGGATTGATTTTTCAGGGTTCTTTGCGTGGTGGCTGTGGAGAACGATTTACTTGTCAAAACTGGTAGGATTTGCAAACAAATTCAGGGTTGCGTATGACTGGACGTTGAGATTGTTTAGCGCCAGGGATACGACGCAATTAGAAGAAGTAAATTAGCTATCTTTTCTTGAAGCCGAAGCGTTTGTTGTAATCGTCGTGAGAAAAAATATCTAGAACGAAAATTCTAATTTCAGCTTCATTTCCAGCTATCGTGTATACCATCCTCCAAAATAAAGGAAGATCGGCTATGCGTACATTTCTTATGTCATATCTATCCTTGTAATATTCAGGTATAAGATGTTTCTGAGCATTTTCACCGTAGAATGGATCCTGCTGCAGCAGTTCGTACATTCTCTGAACTCCATTTAAAATCTTGATTTCTTTAGATGTGGGCATGCCTTTTGATATTTGATTCTCTGCTACCGACTTTAGTCTAAGATAAGAAGTTTCGGCGTCTCCTATGGTTTCTATTGAAATCTTCCGAGTTATCTTCAACGTACCTTCGTTCCCTTCATGCGCCATAGCTTGCTATCAGGGTTATAAATCCAGAGAACTTTGTTGTCATGCAACAATATTTTATTGCTATAATTCAGGTAGTCAAGAATCAGCATCAGCGTCTGGTGCATTACTTGCTTGGGCAGCTTTCGTTTAAGCTCCGCTATTGTCATCTCTCCATCTGCGTTCATCAAGGTCTCTTCCACCATCATCATAGTTCCAAGGTTAGGATATCGTTGCTCTCCATATCCTCTGTCTTTAAGCTTTATTTGTTGCATATCAAGTGATATACATATCAGCTGATATATAAAGCTTCCCATAAACTTAGCAATGCACTTTTCTTTATAACGCTTTTCCGAGAAAAACCGGAAATATCACGGAATCAACGCTAAAATAAATCCGAGCAGCTTCTGAAAGCCTTGCACTTCAAGCAAACCAACTTGCACGAGTTGTCAACCATCTTAGAACCACAGTTTTCACATACCCTGAAATTATCGCCGTCTGACTGCCGGTCTATCATTCCAAAGAAATTACCTGCAAGCCAAGCTTCTCGATGTCTTTCTTGCTGTAATACCTAGACATGTCCCTTGTCTTTGCGACGTATGTAACTTTCTTGTTGATCTTCCTGCCAGTATACTTCTTAAGCTCAGGATCCCATTCCCAAAGCAGAAGGACATCCCCTGGATTGCACTCGAAATCACATAGCCTTATCTCAAACTTCTTCTTTCCGTCTAGAATTGCCTGGAAAGCATTAGGCCATACTTTCTTCCTGATAATCATTCCAATAAAAGGATGGCTTATCTATAAAAATCTTAGCTCCAACCACGAAGTAATCAAAACCTTTATAAAACTAAATCCACGAGAATAGCTTCAGCAAAAAGAGGGACAAAAATGGGCAGACTAATAGAGTTCTATGGCACGGAATGCGTGCATTGCAAGGAGATGGAGCCATTGATAAAGAAGCTTCAAGACGATGGGATAAATATTGAAAGGCTCGAGGTATGGCATAATTCCGAGAATGCTAAGTTATTCCAAAAAGCCGAGAAAGGAAGGTGCGGAGGAGTGCCTTTCTTCTGGAACGAGAACAATGACACATTCATATGCGGAAATTGCGATTATGAGAAATTGAAGGCATGGGCCAAAGGGAAAAAATAACAGAGGTGTGATTTTTGCCAGAGGAAACTGTAGCGAAATTTGAAGTAAAGAAGGTAAGCATACTTGACGAGGATGGAC
>DATDVX010000015.1:0-6906 GCA_035289885.1 Candidatus Nanoarchaeia archaeon
CCCAGGCCGTCGAGATGGCGCCTCAGAGGAGAGTTGACTTCGTCCTGAGGATGATGACCCAGGGAGCATTCCACAGGAGCTTCAACAAGAAAGTTAAGACATACGAGAACCTGGCTGACGAGATAATAACCGCTTACAACATGGACAACAAGAGCACTGCTGTCGCTAAGAAGCTTGAGCTTGAGAGACAGGCTGACGCTGCAAGATAATAATTCTTTTTGCTTTTTGGCTCGGATAAGATTGAAATTGATTGAATAGCATAACCGCGCGCAACCACCAAAATCTTTATAAATGATTATTCGGGACTTTTTGTTTTAATGGCAACAGTCGAGGAATATCTCAAGGAATTCAAGGAACTGACAAAGCACCCTGAAAGAATAAGGAATTTCTGCACTTCCGCGCACATCCATCATGGAAAGACCGCGATGACTGACAACCTATTGGCAGCATCAGGATTCATGAGCGAGAAAGCAGCTGGTTCCCTTGAAGAGGGGATGGCGACATGGCAGCATTTAGACGAGCAGGAAAGATTATTGACAGTCGATGCAGCAAATGTCTCGATGGCGCACACTTTCGACGGCCAGAGATACCTGATTAACATGATTGACACGCCTGGACACGTGGATTTCGGCGGAAACGTAACGAGAGCCATGAGGGCAATCGATGGGACAGTGGTCTTGATCTGCGCTGTCGAGGGAATAAAGCCACAGACAGAAGCTGTTGTCAAGCAAGCATTAAGAGAAAGGGTAAAACCTGTCCTGTTCATAAACAAAGTGGATAGGGCAATCAATGAACTAAAGTTAACACCTGAGCAGATGCAGGAAAGATTCACAAAATTGATTTTGGAATTCAACAAGCTTGTTGAGAGCGTTGCTGAAGACGAGTACAAGGAGAAGTGGAAAGTAAACATTTTAGACGGAAGCGTGTGCTTCGGCTCGGCAAGAGAGAACTGGGCGATGAGCATACCCTACATGAAGAAGAAAAATGTTTCTTTCAAGGACATAATCAAGGTGCAGACAAGCACTGAAATGAAGGAAGAGGAAAAGCAGAAATGGTTCTGGGAGCATGCGCCTCTGCATGAAGTCATCTTGGACATGATAATCAAGCACCTGCCAGCTCCAATCGACGCGCAGAAGTACAGGATTCCCCACATATGGAAGGGCGATTTGGAAAGCCCTTTGGGAAAGGATCTCATGACATGCAATCCTAATGGGAAAGTCTGCTTCGTAATCACTAGAATCATGATTGACCCGAAGTTCGGAAGGGAGATGTCAGCTGGGCGTTTATTCTCTGGGACCATCAAGGAAGGGATGGATGTCTATCTTAATAACGCAAAATTAAAGCAGAGGATAACGCAAGTCTACGCTTACAGGGGAATAAAGCCCGAATCAATCGGGGAAGTGCCTTCTGGAAACGTTATTGCTTTAGGAGGAATCTCAGGATTTGCAGGGGAAACCATAACTCTGGAGCCTGAAGAGCCTTTCACAGAATTGGCGCATATGTTCGATCCTGTAATCACCAAGTCTATTGAACCTATGAAGCCATCTGACCTGCCGAAGCTTGTCGAGATTTTAAGGAAAGTCGCGAAGGAGGACCCATCAATAAAGATAGATATCAACCAGGAAACTGGAGAAAATTTAATGCATGGAATGGGTGAATTGCACTTAGAAATCATAGAGAATAGGATCAAGACTGAAAGGGGGCTGGAGATTAAGACTTCACCTCCAATAGTTGTTTACAGAGAGTCAATCACGAGGAAATCTGGTGAATTCGAAGGAAAATCGCCTAACAAGCACAACAAGTTCTATGTTGTCATAGAGCCATTATCCCCTGCATACTACGCTGCGATAAAAGACGGCTCGTTGCAGGAAGGAAGGGTCAAGAAGAAGGACCAGTCATTGTACGCTGCATTCGAGAAGCTCGGAGCTGACACCAAATTTTCAAGAGGTGTGCGAGAGATCTACAAAGGAAACATACTTGTCGACAATACTCGAGGTGTTGTTAACGTTGGTGAGGTGCAGGAAATGATCAATGACGCTTTCGAGCAGGTCATGAAGGAAGGACCTTTGGCAAGAGAGCCTTGCGTCAAGATGATAGTTTACGTGAATGACTTGAAACTGCACGAAGATGCAATCCACAGAGGACCTGCTCAAGTCTATCCAGCTGTAAGGGAAGCGATAAAGAACGCGATGGTAGACGCTGGCGCTGTGCTTTACGAGCCTATCCAGACGCTTCAGATTGAAGCAAAATATGAGAACCTGTCTGAGATAACCAAATTAGTGCAGAACAAGCGTGGGCAACTGATTGACTTCAAGCAGGAAGGAGAGCACCTCACTGTCATGGCAAAACTGCCTGTCGGCGAGATGTTCGGGTTGGCTTCTGATTTAAGATCAGCGACAAACGGACAGGGAACATTCTTCGTAGCTGAACAAGGCTCTGACAAACTGCCTAGCGAGCTGCAGGAAAAGATCAAGAGACAGATCAGGACAAGAAAAGGCCTGAATGTCGATGATATCAACCTGAGCTAGAAATTATTTTTAATTTTTATAGTTTAATCATTCTTTAACTAAATGGAATACTCCGCCAGCTTTCTTACTTTCCCAATCGTCCTTGATGGCCTTTCCTCGACAGAATAATGAGCTACTTTAGTTGGAGTGCCATCGTCTTCAAGATGGACTTCTGAGAATGTGCCGTAAGGGAATTGCTTTTCAGTTGCCAGAGTTATCTCGTCTATTATTTCGAACCTGCCGAGATTTCCAGGATTGACTACAAGAGTCTTCTTGCCATCGATTTCAACAGCTCTGATCCCTCTTGCACCATTAGGATTGTTTCCATTAGGACCTGCCTCGTGGATATGTCCGCTTAAAACTAATTTAGGATGATTCTCAATTATGTATCTTAGAGTTGCAGGCGTCCCGACATTCTCTCCGTTGTACATATCGTCGCACAAATTCCTCGGGGGGTTGTGTATCAAACCGATTGCCGGAGTCTCTTTCTTCAACAAATCAAATAATTCCTGGTGATCGAAAGGTGTTATCTCTCCTAGTCTGACTAAAAGAGCTATATGCGGCGGGAAAGCGTCTGCTCCGCCATAACCCATAACTTTCGCGCCTCCGAATTGCGCTGTTCTCGCATGCAAATCCCTTTCGCCGAAAATTTTTACTAAACTTCCATCGTAGTTTCCAGGGATAACATGATATTGAATTCCGCTCCTGTCCAAAATAGCTTTCATGCCTGAAAGAGTTTTTCCATTGTGAGTTTCCTTGGCTCTGATAAAAGCAGGAACATCATTGGTTTGAACTGCGATTGAAAGAGCTTCTGCAGTATAAGGTCTTAGTGATAAATCTCCCAAAAGCAATAGCCTGTCTGCCTCTTGAGACTTAGCAAAATCAGCGAAAGCTGCCAAAGCTTCCAAATCATCGTGGATGTCTGAGCAAACGAAGTTTTTGGTTGTCATCTTATCTCCTTCTCTTCCCGTCAGCATCATATGCCCCTCTTAATGATTCATAGGCATGCCTGTGATTATTAAGCCACCTATAACCTGGTATGGACCCGCTTGTAATCCTCTGCCCATGAAGCCCGATACCGAGAAGATATTCTTCAATGTGAAAATCAAGAGCCCTCAAGCTCCTCTTTGATTTAATGCTCGCTACTTTGTCCCTTAAATCTCTAAGGCTGCCTATGGATGGGCCAAATTTCTTCAACTTTTCTAGGTATCTTGGAATCGCCATGTCCATTTTTTTTAATGCAGAACAGGGATCATCGTACTTAGACGCTGCCTCTGCTGCGAACCTTACGCTTCCCCTTACCCACATATCCCTTATGCAAGGATCCTCAATCAGAGATGTGTCATGAAGTTGCGCAGCTATGCTGTCCAATAAAAAATAAGCATCCTCTGGAAAAGAATGCACTTTCATAAGCCTTTCAATTCTTTTCTCTAAGATTTCCATTGGCCTTTTTAATCATTCAGGGTATATAAATCTTACTCTATTTACCACTTAATAGTTGTTAATTCTACTGAATCCGGACTCTTCTTTAATTTACCAAAACCTTTATAAAGCCGGATTAAATCAGAAGGATTCTCACAATCATATGGAGGAATAAGATAAAATGGCTAAACAAAAACCACACATAAACGTCATTTTCGTAGGTCACGTCGACCATGGAAAGAGCACCACAGTAGGAAGAATGTTCTTTGATTCCGGTGCTGTCGATGAGCAGACCATGAGGAAGCTGAAGGAAAAAGCGCAGGAGCTTGGAAAAGCCGGCTTTGAGTTCGCATTCGTCATGGACAACCTGAAGGAAGAGCAACAGAGGGGTGTTACAATAGACCTTTCTTACAAGAAGCTCTTGACACAGAAATATGAGATAACAGTAATTGACGCGCCTGGACACAAGGACTTCGTCAAGAACATGATTACAGGAAGCTCGCAGGCTGACTGCGCTTACCTTGTCGTAGCTGCTGCTGAAGGGGCAATGGCACAGACTAAAGAGCACATGTGGCTTTGCAAGACACTTGGCGTTGAGCAGATGGTTGTATTGGTGAACAAGATGGACACTGTCAAGTATGACCAGGCAAAGTTCAATGAAGTCAAGGAACAGTTGACAAAGCTTTTGGGATCAGCAGGCTACAAGGACGTGCCTTTCATACCGATCGCAGCTTACCACGGAGACAACGTTGTAAAGAAGTCAACGAACATGCCATGGTACACGGGACCAACGCTGTTGGAAATGATGGACTTGCTGAAGCAGCCAAACAGACCTACAAACCTGCCATTGAGACTGCCAATCCAGGATGTTTACAACATCACAGGAATCGGAACAGTCCCGGTCGGAAGGATCGAGACCGGAACAATGAGCGTGAACGACAAGATAATAATCGTCCCTGCAAGAGAAGGCAAGGGAATCCAAGGTGAAGTCAAGACAATCGAGATGCACCACGAAACAGTGCCTAAGGCTGAAGCCGGGGACAACGTTGGCTTCAACGTAAGGGGCATTGCCAAGAAGGACATCACGAGGGGAGACGTATTGGGCCATATAAACAACCCGCCTACTGTAGTCTCAGAGTTCACGGCAAGGATAGTTGTCCTGAACCACCCAACTGTGCTGACTGTCGGATACACGCCTGTGTTCCACATACACACTAATCAGGTAGCATGCCAGATAACAGCGATCAAGCAGAAGCTTGACCCGGCAACAGGACAGGTAATACAAGAGAACCCTGACTTCCTGAAGAACGGCGACGCTGCTGTCGTGACTGTAAAGCCAACAAAGGCTTTGGTCATCGAGAAGAACGCAGACATCGCAAGGATGAGCAAATTCTCGATAAGGGACGCTGGCTCGACTGTCGCAGCTGGCATGTGCATCGATTATGTGAAAAAGGCATTGTAAGCCTTTCACTTTATCTTTTTATTTATAATGACAACGTCAACAGATACAAAATCGCTTGTAGAACTTCTTGGAGAAGAAAGACCTAATACTAATGACGTTCTTGCATCGCTCAGGAATTATTCAGAGAACGGAGCATCAATCTTGGCAGATTCAGTAATAGCGATCCTCGGCAAGACAGCCATGACTCAAGTGCATCTTTCTATAGCATGGGCATATCTGGAACATGGGAGAATGATTCATGAGGAAATGGCGTCGAGAGACAGAACTCCTGCTGAGAGAAAAGAAGCAGCAGAGTATGCGGCTGCAAGGGACGTTGTGGCGTCGAGAATCCGCGCGCACATAGAATATTGATATAAAAATGACTGAAACTTCTCTGCCTTTGATTGAATGGCCTACTAGCACGCTTAAATGCAAAGTTGTGCAGCTGTTTGTACAAGGGCAGGCAGGACTGGCGACAGGACGCGTGGACCTAAAACACAGAACTGTTCTAGCTGCTTACCTCATCGAAAGGGGAATCGGATATGACTATATGAGGGATTATGATGACCAAAATGCCCCTGAACTCAATGGAAGAGGATACAGGGTTGTCGGGGCTGGACTAGGACATTTTGATCCAAGAAGGAGATTCGTTAAATTCGGCGGCGATAGCAGCGGCTATGGAATTCCGATAAGCCCGGAACACGTAGAAGAGCTCAAAAGAGCCTATCCTGGGTGGACATTCGGCAGCGTCACGCCGGCTTTGTTAAATAAGTATCGTTTTTAGCCTACATTTTTAACACCTTCCTCACTTTTTAAACAGAATTGGGGCTGTATGCCTAATTCGTGCATTTCCTGAATCACAACGCAGATGTTATGGCAAAGCACTTTCAGCAAGACCTCGTTCTGCTGTGCCGTCTTGTCCTTGCTTCTGATGTTGTCCCTGAACTTTGACTTAATCATGTGGAACACCGTTTCAGAGTTGCTTCGCTTATGATACCTCTCTAAAAATTCCTCTCGGTTGCACATGAAGAAGTGATACATCTTCTTCCATGTCTTCGAGCCTTTGGCGTTCCCTGTTGCATTGCTCTTGAAAGGAATAAACGGAGTTCCGCCCAGAGAGTCTATTAAGTCATGGTTTGCTCGGCTTGAATATGCTTTGTCTGCCGACACTTCTTGAATATCAAAGTTCTCGGCTGTCTTCTCTATTAATGGCTTGAAGCGTGGGCTGTCGTTGTCATATTCTTCTGAAATTTCAACTCCTGTCACGATGTTCGTCTTCACACCAGAGGCGACATGAGCCTTAATCCATGTCCGATATTTCATGTCCCTGCCATGCTTGAAGCTGAAATACCTTGCAAAACGTGAAGTTGCAAATCCAGAGCTATCAACTGCAAAGTCCTTTTCAACAGAAGCCAACGGCAGGGAACTTATCTGTATGAGCCTTTGAAGGATAGATGTTATGCCTTTGTCCCTCATTATGTTACTAACGCTCACATACGAGCATGGATTGTCTATGTAGCCTTTGCCTATTGCTAT
>DATDVX010000016.1:0-7260 GCA_035289885.1 Candidatus Nanoarchaeia archaeon
AGATGACGGGGAATACAGGATAATCGCCACATTATACAACAACGGGATAGGCATGGACACTGCAGCAGCGAGCTTCAACCTGAAGGACTGCAGCAAATACGCGAGCTTCGCCATAACAGAGGTCACGGCAATGCCTGCCTATGAACCTGTTAAATCAGAGACAGCTGAGATAAGCTGGCTTACAATCATGATTGCATTGCTGGTTGTGATACTGGCTATAGCCTATCTGGTGATGCTGATTTTGTGAAAATATGTATCACCCGAAAAGTTTATATAGGGGTTCACAACTAGTGAATAGCAACATAATATTCAAAGCATTTAGGGGGATATAAAAATGAATAAAGCAAGAGTATTCGCATTGTGCTTGGTCCTTTTCATAGGGCTATTTGCACTCAGCGGCATCGCAAGCGCGCAGAGCGTCATCGTCCAGAAAGTGGAAGTTGACGACCTTGATGTCACTACATCAACCAGCAGGTTGGACGTAGAGCGCGGAGACAAAATCGAGATTTCTGTTTGGTTCTTGGCCAATGCCACGACTAAAGACTGGTCATTGGAAGCCGAGATAACAAACTACGAATTCGGCGATGTTGAAGCTGAAACAGCGTTGTTCGACATAGAAGCTGGAAACACATACAGGAAGAGCGTCACATTGGCAATTCCTAATGACATAGAGGCTTCTGAGACACATGACCTCATAATTGATCTGGAAAACGACAATGAGAGGGTAAGCTTCAGGTACACACTTAATGTTGACGAGAGAAGGCACGACCTTAACATCTTCGATGTTATAGTGCAGCCTAGAACAGCAACAGCTGGCCAGCCAGTATTCGTGCAGGTCTTGCTTGAGAACCTTGGAGACAAGAAAGAACAGGACTTCAAGGGAATAATCAGCATACCAGAGCTTGGCATCGTAGCGCAGGCTTTCGGGGACGACCTTGTCACTGAAATACAGGAAGAGAACGAGAGATTCGATGACGATGAGGAAGACTCAGCAGTCATGGACTTCGTGCTCAGACTACCAGAGGACGCAGCTTCAGGTACATACGACATGGAAATCGTTGTAGATTACAACAGAGGCCATGACTCAGTATCTGCAATAGCACAGCTGACAGTCCTTGGCAGGGAAAAGGCCAAGATGGCTGATACGATAATAAATGTAGACAGCACAAGCAGGGAAGTAACATCCGACGCAGAAACAGCATACAAGGTGCAGTTCGCCAACGTGGGCAATGAGAAAGGAGTTTACTCATTGACTGTAGAAGGCGAGGACCTGTTCGCTGACTCAAGGGTAGACCCAAGCTTCGTCACAGTGATGCCAGACGGCACATCCGAAGCGATAGTCTACTTGAAGGCAAAGGACGGCGTAAAAGCTGGATCATACAACTTCGTCGTAAGGGTAAACTCAGGCAGAGAGATAGTGCAAGAGCTTAACCTTCAGGCAAGAGTTGCAGGAACCGGCGTACAGCTTTCAGGCTTGAAGCAGGCAGTAATGATCTTAGGAATAGTACTGGTCATAGTATTGATCGTGCTTATCCTCGTGCTGGTTTTCAAGAAGCTAGGCGAAGGACGAGCTCCTAAGGAAGAGACTGGCGCTGCTGAAGGGCAGAGCTACTACTATTACCCTAAGCATTAAGCTTGGGTGATTATTTTTTCTTTTTTCTTTAAAATTCTTATCTTACTTGAAACTTTTCTAATGGATTAAGGTCTGCGCTGGCGCTGATGATATGCGCGCAAACGAAGGATGGCGGAAGATTTACGGAATTTTGCCCGACATCTATTTTAAGCAGAAGTTTCTTTTAGACTTTTAATGGAAGCCTTAAAACTTAACTTGATTCAAAGACCAAAAGCCTTATATACTAATGTTTACTTATTAACTCATATGATTATAAAAGTAAACGATATTGAGTTGCAGGCATTAAGCCTGTTTACCAAAGGCTACAACAAAGAACTCTACATCAGAGAAGTTGAAAGACTTCTCCGGACTAGTTCAAGGACCGCATTAGTCACATTGGACAAGCTTGAGAAAAAAGGGATTCTTGAATCAAAAACAAGGGGCAAAATCAAGGTATACACTATCAGGAAGACGATAATTTCAAGAGAATATTTCTTGCTAGCAGAGCAATACAAGAAAATCCTCTT
Organism: Candidatus Nanoarchaeia archaeon; assembly: GCA_035289885.1. Taxonomy (GTDB): domain Archaea; phylum Nanobdellota; class Nanobdellia; order SCGC-AAA011-G17; family DATDVX01; genus DATDVX01. The sequence continues at coordinate 2,140 of DATDVX010000016.1, forward strand.
CCTAGAGAAAAACCACTTAATCAAGGAAATAATCGAGAAACTAGACAGTATCCTCGGAAAATTTTCATTGATATTCGGCAGCTATGCGAAAGGAACGCAAAAAGAAGACTCTGATATGGACTTGTTCACTATCGGAAAATGCGACAAAGACAAGATAAGAGAAATAAGTCGTAGATATGGGATAGAGATAAATATCAAAAGCTATCCAATCGAAATATTTGAGAAGGAAATAAATGACGACATGCTGCTCAAGGAAGTTATTGAAAACCATGTTATAATCAAAGATGCTGAAGGGTTTGTCGGGAGAGTTGCAAAATGGATCAAATAAACTGGTGCTTAGACAAAAGGAAAGGAATTGAGATGGTAGAGCCAAACGATAACCTGCGAGAAGCCTATCTTCTGAAAGCTGATGAGGCCTTGGAAGTCCTGCGTATAGCAAAAATAAAAGATTGGCAGCTCACAACAGCATACTACGCGATGTATCACGGGCTTTACTCTATCCTTATGAAAATGGGAATAAAGTGCGAAATACACACGTGCACGATCGAATTTGCCAAAAGCTTTCTTAAAAGCCACTTCACATCAGAAGACTTTGTTTTGCTGGAGAAAGCATTTACAGCAAGAAATGATGCGCAATACTACGTAAACAGGAAAATAAAGGATGAGGACTATCAGTTGATATTGAAGAAAGCACCAGCATTCCTGGTAAAATGCAAAAATACAATAATTGAGCAAAAGGAGATAAAAGCAATACGAGAGAACCTACAAGAGAGAAGAAAGGCTCTAATCGCTTCCGCCAACAAATCCTGAAATTTATCTAAGTTTGCACTACATCAACCTATATTTTCCAGTATAAGCAAACTATTTAAACCGTAATTGCACTACAAATTTCGGTTTAGGAGACATATTTAGAAGAGGGGACCTACCAGTTTGATATATCTAACATCCACTTAGACAGCAATTACTATAGCTAGAGTAATCTATGCCCTTTTTCTAAGCATGGTTTCTAAACCTATGTAGGGCAGATTTAGATGGTCTATAAGAAGCACATCAAGAAAAGAGGGGCGAAGATAGGACCCTATCATTACACTTCTCTTAGACTAGCCAAGGAACGTGTAAAAAGCATTTACCTCGGCAAATTCAGGACTCTCAAAGATGCTGAGGCGAAAGAGAAAGCAATCCTCGCTCATCACAAGGCTGTAGTGCAAAATCATTCTCCTAAACCGAGATTAGCGGTCAAGGGGGGAAGGTCCCCTCTTTTCCCTAATAATCCTGGTAGTGCAATTGAGAAAGAGGAAACATAGGAAAATCCTGATACACAAAAAATATAGAAAAGTGAAAAAGCCGTGACTGAGAAAGCAATAAAATACATATCAATTTCCCTATTTGTAATAGTTGGCTTGCTGCTTCTCTTTCTGAACCTGAGCATAATAGTCGAGAACGAGGTGCTCACCGGATTGACAGTCTACCATGAAGACACATTGTACGTCATCGACCAGGATAATCTTGTAGGCAGGCAGTACATAGAGCCTAACAACGATATCAAGATCGGGCGGCTGATAAACAGCATGCAGCTGATAAACATCCAGAAAGGGAACATCATAGAGATAAAAGAGATTGAGAATTACCTTCCACCTGAAAACATTGAATTCTCAGAAGTGTATGCCTTCAACAACGAAGTGAAGGCTGATGAAGCGACTTTCAAGGATTCTGCCAGAGGAACTATCTACAGATGCGAGTTCTTCGACTATGATAGTGAACTGTGTTTAAGTTCATGGCAAGTATATTTAGAGAATGTCGATGGTGAATTCGCTGCTCCGATTGGAGAATCAGCGTATGCGATTTCTGGAATTGCACTACAGGGCGAGGAATTTGTGCTTGAGGAGATAACTGAGGAAGAAACTTCCGAGGAATTAAATGCTACTACAGAAGAGGAGATTGATGCAACAGAAGAGATTGAAGGCGATGAGAATGAGACTGCTGTTTCCCAGGAAATAGGGCCTGAAGAAGCAGCGCTTGAAGAGGTTGACATAAACATAGTCGGGAGCTACTGCATCTACACAGGAGAGAGGTTCAAGGCATGCGAAAGGATTGTCTGGCAAGGCGGAACCTACGCTAAGGGATACATCACTGGAGGAGAGACTCTCAAGCTATCATCAGAGCAGCATGTGAATGAGTTCATCTACTGCCAAGATTTAGACAAGCCAGGGAAGAAGGCTGCGAACGCCTATCTTTTCGATGAGAAGGGGAAATTACTAACAACGCATTTCGGAACAAAAGTTGATTGCAACACGCAAACCACCACGTTCAATGAAGAGGAATTCTACAACAAGCCTGTGCCAAAAGAAGAACCAGAGATTATCAGCGAGCCTGAAGAAGAAATCATTGTAGAGATGCCTCTACCTGAAGGCGTGACTGTGGATGAGATAGAAGTCGATGGCTTAAGGGCATATGAGACGACAAGGCTATTATCTACTTATGGAACTCCACTTGGAGAAGAGGATTCCAAGCAATTCCAAGTCGTTCTTAACAGGCCTACGAAATGGTCAAAGAAAGTAATCTTGCCGAAGACAGTTGAAGGAGTGAGAGTCAACATACCTAAAGAGGCAGCAAGGCTGAAAGTCAGGAATGAAATCGGGGAGTTTGTCGATTATGACGTTGCTGGCGAGGCAAAAACATCCGGGAACCTGCTGACAGGGCGCGCCATATCTGAAGAATTGCAGATTGGCGATTCTGAAAACGGAGAGAAAGAGCTGCTTGTCAACGAGCCTGTTGATGAAGTCACCATCGAATATGAACTGCCAGGGCCTACATCAACTGAGGAAGAACTGGTAAGATCAAACAAGAAAGTCACGATACAGAGCGACGTGCACTACACGAATGTGCTTGCTTACACTAGAGTGGACAATGTTGAGAGCAACCAACTATCCTTGTTATGGCTTAATGAGAAAGGGGCATATGAGCAGCAAGCGTTCTATGATTACGTGGACACAGACAATGACGGCAGAATAAACGAGGTATGGTGGGTTGTTCCTAGTTTAAGCGGGCAAGTGTACATCGTAATATCATCGCAAGAGCAGTACAACATGTCTGTACAATCTGCCTTGAACAAGAACAGCGGAGGACAGGACTCGCTTGTTGGAACATACCCCTCTTCTTGCACCTTGGACAGGCTTAGCTGCAATGACGGCCAGGTTGAAACATCCTTAGCACTGATACCGGCAAACAACATCAGCAGCATAACCGCATTCATCTACAACAATTCAATTGGCGTCGGGGATTGCAGCTCAATAGCTGATGTCGAAGTGATTTATGAGTGGTGGAGGGCTGGAAATGTACCTGCGACTACCTGCAACGTTTCCGTATCAAACGGGACAAACACATATGTTGCTGACACAACCTGCCCTGGCAACGTATCGAACCCTGGCATATCTGTCGTGAATGTCAGCAACGCGATAAGCGGCCTGAGCTGGACATGCAAGACGTTCTTCAACACGACAACATTCCCTTTCATAAACGCCACCATGATGCGCACAGCGAATGGGCTGAACTTCAGCGTGGACATATTGGCATTCAACGTTACTTTCGCGAACGACACCGATGTCCCGAACGTGACTAACCTGACGAACACTCCTGTGAATGTCCTCAGGCATGAGACAATCTACATAAACTCCACTGTAGCAGATACTGCAGCGGTCAATGGGCTTGTTGAAACAGTCATACTTCAGATCAACTTCAGCAACGGCACGTTCACGAATTATTCCACGACCGGAGTACCTATCGATTCAGTCTCAGCGAACTATTACAACAATACTGTGTCGACGAACTGGTCTGGCGTGCATTCCATAAAGTGGTTCGCTAATGACACGACTGGAAAGATCAACAGCTCTGAGAGAAGCACTTTCCAGGTAAATGACACGCAGCCGCCGAACCTGACTTCCGCGACTGAAACTCCGGATCCTGTCGAATTTGGGAGGGCGATTGAGCTGAACATAACATGCGATGATGACGTGGCTTGCTCTGTGGGTATTGTTCAAGCGACTTTCCCGAATGGCACTAAAACAAATTACACCGCCACATTGAACTGGTATGTGAACGACACGTCCGGCAATCTTAACACTTCTGTATTAGCAGGGATTGCGGCAGACTTTACCGCGCAGGATACAACCCCACCGAATGCGACATTGCCGCTGGAAACTCCTGATCCTGTCGGAGCAGGTTCTGTTATTGAGGTAAACATAACCTGCGAGGATGCCAACGCCTGCTCTGACGCAATCGTACAGGCCCATTTCCTTTTCAACGGCACAAAGACAAACTACACCACGACTTTAACTGCTGGAAGATTCTGGAACAGGTCGATACCGACAAACAGCATAGCGACAGGCGTCGACCTCAACTGGACCGTGAACGACACGAGCAATAACGTCAATAGGAGCGAAGGATCGACGTTCTCCATTGTAGCCGCTAACTCTCCGGCGAACGTCACGAACATAAGCATAAGCCCTGCATCTCCCAATACTATAGACCAATTGAACTGCAGCTATGTCGTGATACTTCATAACCAGCAGGCAACAACTATCAATGTCTCGTGGCTCAACGGCAGCACATACGCTGAATCGACAGAGCTCAATTACATCAACAACACTTTGAACTCTACACTGCTGACTTCAGGGAAGCAAGGGGAAGGCGAGACGTGGAACTGCACTGTCAATACCACTTCGATTACCGGAAACGCCAACTCAACCACTGTGACTGTTGTAACAACCAAACCAAGTCTCATAAACCTGGCTCCTGTGAACGGGACCAACTTCACTGCTGGTAATTTCAACACCACTCTTGACTTTACATACATAGAGAACACAAACCAGAATGGTGACTTGTTCATATTCGCGAGCAATTCGACTGGATCGAATACAAGAGATGGATTGGTCTATTACGCTCCTAACCAAGCTAATGCGACTGCTGTTTCTTATAACTTCACGAGCATTCCGGTGTATTCGAACTCGAGCGGATTGGTTGGCTTGTGGCACTTTGACAATAGGAGCGCTTACGGAGAAAACCAGACTTATGCGTTTGACTTCTCGGAGAATGATAACAATATAACTTTGGAAAGCGGAGTAA
>DATDVX010000017.1:0-2206 GCA_035289885.1 Candidatus Nanoarchaeia archaeon
CTTTAATCAGAAGCATTTGTTTCCATGAAATTCTGCTGCCAATTGTCCCCGAATAGTTTCTTGGCGATCATCAAAGAAAGCGTTGTCTTCCCGACTCCAGGAGGCCCGGCAAACAGCAAGTGAGGCATGTTCCTCTGCTTCACAAAGGCTTCTGCCCTTTTCACTATGTCTTCCTGGCCTATCATCTCGTCAAAATTCTTGGGCCTATGCTTCTCAATCCAAATCTCAGAACTACTGTCCCCCATGTCAGGGAAGGAGAAAATCGTAATTTATAAGCTTTGTCAAAGAAAATATGAAAAAAAGAAAAAATAACTAGCTTCAACTAGTAATCGTCACTGCCTTCGTCGGTGCCGGAATCGGTATTATCCGTGTCATCATCGCCGGAATCGCCGTCGCCAGAGTCATTGCCATCCTCATCGCCATCATCGCCTGCTAGCTTTGCTGGCGTGCATACTCCTTTCTCGTCGTCGCATTCTGCTTCTGTGCTTCCAGAGCTTTCAGAAGAACCCGATGTGCTGCCTGTCGCATCTCCGACTGCTTCTCCGAAGGCGCATTTGTTAAGTACCCTTGTGATCTTAACTTTGCGTTCTTCGCCTTGTTTTGTGTTAGGCACGAATACGATAAACCCTTTGACCTTAGCTATGCCGTCGCCTTTCTCGCCGACGCTTTCTATCTTAAGGTCTATCTCCTCGCCTACCTTCACAGGAGCAAAGCTTCTTCTCATTCCGAATCCGCCGCTGCCCCCTCTGTTCCTGTTTCCGTAGCCCCCGTCTTGGGACTCAAATCCACTGTTAAACGATCTCATATCTAACTTCCTCCTAACTATTTTACTCTCAGTGGTTACCCCCCGAAAGTATCTCCGTCTGCCGTTTCCCTAATATATAAAACTTTGCAAAAAACATATAAAGTACTTTCCAGTGGATTTACTCCATGCAAGACCTCAAATCGATGGAGAGCGAAATCACGAAGTTCTGGCAGGAAAAGAAGATTTTCGAGAAGTCAGTTTCCACAAGGCCGGAGAGCAAGAGCTACATTTTCTACGATGGCCCTCCGTTCGCGACAGGCATCCCTCATTACGGGAACATTCTAGGGCTTACCAGCAAGGATCTTTTCCCGAGATTCTGGACGATGAAAGGTTATCGGGTTGAAAGGCGCTGGGGTTGGGACTGCCATGGATTGCCTATCGAGAACATAGCTGAAAAAGAATTGGGAATAAAGGAGAAGAAAGGGATTGAGGCTTACGGCATTGCGAAATTTAACGAGTTCTGCAGGTCGAAAGTGCTGTTCTTCGCGGATGAATGGAAGAAGACAGTCGTCCGGATGGGCAAGTGGATCGACTTCGACAATTCCTACAAGACCATGGACAACACTTACATGGAATCTGTCTGGTATATTTTCAAGAAATTATATGACGCAGGTTATATCTACGAAGGAAAAAAAGTCCTCCTCTACTGTCCTCGATGTCAAACTCCGCTGGCGAATGCTGAGATTGCAATGGATAATTCTTACAAGGACGTCACTGAAAAAACAGCTACAGTTAAGTTCAAGCTGAAGAAGGAAAAAGATACTTATCTCCTGGCATGGACGACAACGCCCTGGACATTGATAGGCAATGTCGCTCTGGCAGTTAATCCTGAGCTGGCTTATGTAAAGCTAAAGCTCGGCAATGATTATCTTATCCTCGCGAAATCCCGTTTATCAGAAGTGAAGGAAAAGCACGCTGTTGTTGAAGAGTTCAAGGGGAAGAAATTGCTTGACATGGAGTACGAGCCTCTGTATCACATTCCGTCAGACAAGAAAGGCCATTATGTCATCAATGGCGGTTCGGAAGTCCTGGCAGAGGAAGGAACGGGGATAGTTCACATGGCGCTGTATGGTGAGTTCGATTACATGATGGCCAGAAAATACGACCTTCCGATAATCCAGCATATAGGTCTTAATGGGAAGTTAGTTTCAGGCCCAAAAGAATGGATCGGCCTGTGGTTCAAGAAGGCTGATGCAGAGGTCCTAAAGGACTTGGAATCAAGGAAATTATTGTTCAAGGCAGAGAATTACAAGCATTCATATCCATTTTGTTATAGGTGCGAAACTCCTTTGTTCTACAACGCTGTCGATTCATGGTTCGTAGACATCCAGAAGATAAAGTCTAAGCTATTGGACTGCAACAAGGAGATAAACTGGTACCCATCAAACCTGAAGGAAGGTC
>DATDVX010000018.1:0-12967 GCA_035289885.1 Candidatus Nanoarchaeia archaeon
CTCTTGTCCCTGTGACAGGTGGCCTGGCAGTCATAGCCGCATTTGTCTTTGGCGTCCTGCTTTATGTCGGCGTTTCAGTCTTCTTGTTCCAGCGCGCAATAAACTTGGTCGAAATTTTCGCAATTCTAACTACAATCCTGATAATAACTTTCATCGGATTATTGGATGAGCACATCGGCGGATGGAAAAGAGGCCTGAAGCAATGGCAGAAGCCGTTGATAACTTTGCCTGCTGCTCTTCCGTTGATGGCTATACAGGCTGGTGTCACTGCAATCTTCATTCCTCTGCTTGGGAAGACAGATGTTGGCTTGTGGTATCCTCTGCTCGCTGTTCCAATAGGGATAGTAGGAGCTTCTCAAGGCTTCAACATGCTCGCAGGTTTGAACGGCTTGGAAGCTTCGATGGCTGGCATAATGATTGCCACGCTGGGTTATGCTTCATGGGCGTCAGGCGAGGCGTGGCTCGCAATAATCTGCATAATCATGCTTGTCTCATTGCTCGCATTCCTGCTTTACAACAAGTTCCCGGCGAAAGTATTTCCAGGAGATTCACTTCTCTATCCGTTGGGAGCCTTCATCGCTTTGGTAGCTATCCTCGGTAACATGGAGAGGACTGCGCTCGTCCTTTTTATTCCTTATTTCATTGAGCTTGTCTTGAAGGGAAGGTACAGGATGAAGACCGAGTCATTTTTAATCCCGGCCAAAGACGGCACGCTTTCATCTCCGTGTCCTATAAGTTCGCTGACGCATGTCGCTTGCATGTTCCTCACGAAAATAAAGAAGAAAGTCTATGAGAAAGATGTTGTCAACCTCATGGTCATATTCCAGATTGTTGTGGCTGCCATTGCATTGGCTCTTTGATGATGAAATTTTCAATAATAATCCCGTTCAAGAAGGCGAATCCCTACTTGGAGGAATGCATGGTGCATTTCAAGAAGCAGACCTTCAAGGATTTCGAGATAATCTTGCTGCCTGACTTCAACGAGAAATTCTCTTATCCAAAATCAAGAGTCATTCCTACAGGTGAAGTCAAGCCTTCCAAGAAAAGAAATATTGGTGTCAAGAAAGCCAAGGGCGATTTCGTTGTTTTCATCGATGACGATGCATATCCTGAAAAGGATTTCCTGGAAAACGCGCTGAAATACTTCAACGACAGGAAAGTCGGCGCTGTAGGTGGTCCTCAGCTCACTCCTCCATCGGACAATCTTGTCCAGCATATCTCCGGCGAGGTGCTATCTTCTTTCGGCGCCGGTTCGATGGGAGTGAGGTACAAGATAGGCAGGAAAACCAAGGAAGTCAATGAGCTTCCGACATGCAATTTGATCATCAGGAAAGACCTTGTCAAAAAAGCTGGTTATTTCGACGAAGCTCTTTTGACTGCAGAGGATTCAAAGCTGTGCTTCGCCTTGCGGGAATTGGGTTTCAAGATAATGTACGTTCCAGATGTCGTAGTCTACCATCATCGCAGAGTTTCCGTCAAGAAGCACATGAGGCAGATGTACATCTACGCGAGGGATCTTGCATGGCTTCTCAAGGACAAGCAGGAAAAGTCAATCATTTTCAACATCCATCCGTTGCCATCGTTGTTTTTGATAGGCGTTGTCGCAGGTTTTTTCCTTGCGCTCCTCAATCCGATTCTTGAACTGATTTACATCGCGGTGTTGCTGGTGTACCTAGTTGTCTTCATGCTGGCAAGCATAGCTAGGAACGTCCTTCATTTCCCTTTGATACTTCTTGGGATAATCCTGACGCACATCTCTTATGGGATTGGTTTCCTGGCAGGATTGATTTCCAGGAAGCCGAGGACTGCGAAAATAACATTGAAAGAGACTTCAAAGAGCTTCTAGTTTGTCGTTTCTGGCAGTTCGTATCGGCAGGTTTATAAATATTTAAAAGATAATCTTAACAATAATGAACTGCAAGTATAGTCTCAGATCATCGTTCATACTGCTTCTTTTTATCGTCGTTGTTTCGGGGTGTGAGCCTCAAGCTCAATCGCAAGAATCGCAGGAAGCAGAATTCTTGACGTATGAGAACTTCGATTATGGGGTGAAGATCGGTTATCCAGCTAATTGGGAGCAGACTGAGACAGAGGAAGCCATTGTTGCGTTCATCACACCGAAGATAAACTCGGAGGACACAGGCAACAACCTCAACCTGATAATGAACGATTTTTCTGGCCAAGAAATGACCCTTGACCAGTACAATGAGAATGTCTTAGCTCAGCTGAATGCAGCATTCCCAGAAATGGTCCTTGAAGAGTCAGAGCCGATCACGCTTGCAGGAAGCCCAGGCCATAAAATAGTTTATCTCGCTTCAAATTTGAAATTCCTTCAGGCTTGGACAATAAAGAATGACATTTCTTACATCTGGACATACGTTTCGTATCCAGGATCGTTCGCAACAGATGAGCCTTTGATAAACAAGATGCTCGATACATTCGAGATAACTAGGGATATCCGCCAGACTGAGGAAGAGCCGGTCGAGGAGCAGGAAGCAGAGCCTCTCACAACAGGAAATGCAGATCCTTCGCTTGTCGGAAATTGGAGGGCTTATTCGGAGAGGCTGTATTATGATGCTGGTGGCGGTGGCGTGACTACGACAACAGGAAGAAGGCTCCTGCTGAATGAAGATGGCTCATGGGAATTCGGCAGTTCGACTGGTGCGTGGTCTGCATCAGACATAACTTCAGAAGACTGGACAAGATGGGGCATAGACTCTTACGGCCCGGCGAGGAAAATAATATTGGAGAATTGGAATAATGATGCTTCTGCTGATGGTCCTATCGAGGGGAGTGTCGACTTCATATGGGTGATATACCGCGTCGAGCCTCCTTTGGTTTCAGACCCAGGTACTGTCTGGATAAAGTTCGGTCATTGATGATTAAAAGGGGCGTGTAAATATCATAAAAAAATTTCCAGTAGTGATTATTCTATTGTTTGTGGCATTGGTTGCCGGCTGTTCTAAATATCCTTTCGACACGGAGTCCCAATTCAAGGGAGATGATTATTCTCTTGCTTATCCGCCTGAATGGGTCGTGCAGGACAACGGCATATTTGTCTATTTCAAGACGCCTCTGGAAGATGATTCTGACAAGCTGCAAGAGAACGTGGTAGTCTACACGACTCCACTGGAATCAAAAGACCAGGATCTCACTAGTTTCTTCCAGCAATCTGTCCAGGCTTTGATAGACACTACCAAAGGCTTCACTCTAATCGCTCACGAGGAAACTACCTTGTCATCCGAGCCTGCGCAGAAAATTGTCTACACAGAAGACAGCGAGTTCGGCAAGATCAAGTATCTTCAGGTATTCACAATCAAGGATGGGAACGTATACATCCTCACATACACCGCGCCTGTAGAGACTTACGATGATCATGTCGCTGAGGCCGAACAGGCGATTTCGTCTTTCAAGATAAAATGAATTCAATACAGCTTATTGGAAGAATAGGGCTGCTTTCTCTATTAGCGCTGCTCATGTTCGCCATGCAGGTATCTGCATCCACGACATTGACTGTCGAGACCCAGGGCGATGGTTATGTTTCATCCTATCCTTCAGGGATATTGTGCGGCGCTGCTTGTGTCGAATCATACAATACCGGTACAGTCATGACCTTGACCGCAACCCCGACAAATGGAGCGACATTCACAGGCTGGAGCGGCTGCGACGAGGAAAACGGGAATGTCTGCACAGTCGTTCTGAGCTCAGACCAAAAAGTCATCGCGACATTCACAGGCGAGGTGAAATCAGAATACACACTTCGCGTCTACAGGACAGGAAGCCCAGGAGTTGTCCAGACAAGCAACAGGGAAATCTACTGCGGCTCAATCTGCACATATGATGAAGCGAAATTCCCTGCAGGCTCAAGCGTTACATTATCAGCTTCCGCCAACCAGGGATATGCATTCGCAGGATGGAGCGGCGATTGCTCAGGATCTTCATCAACTTGCACAGTAACGATAGACTCAGCGAAGACCGTGACCGCGACTTTCGGGACAGGCGCTTCAGATGGCGCGGCTGGTTCGGCAACGCCGTCCATAACTGTCAAAAAATCAGGAGAAGGTTCAGGAACAATCACATCCTCAGACAAGAAAATAAACTGCGGGACTGCATGCACTTCGACTTACAATTCTGGCAGCTCTGTCACTCTTACGGCCACAGTTTCACCAGGCTCATCTTTTGATGGCTGGGAAGGGGCTTGCACAGGGATAAAACCAACCTGCGCAGCCACGATAGATTCTGCAAAGGCAGTGACCGCAAAATTCTCAAAGACGATATACACTCATGGTCTTAAGGTTTCAACCTCTGGTTCAGGTACTGACAAGGTAGTTTCAGCAGATTCCAAGGTCGACTGCACAGTCTGCACTGTCAAATATCCTCAGGGAACAAGCGTCACATTGACAGCCATCCCTGCGCCGGAATGGGAATTCGACAGCTGGATTGGTTCAGGTTGCGATTCCGTGAAAATGCCGGTTTGCATAGTCAAGATCGATGGATCGATGTCCTTGCAGGCAAGCTTCAAGGCAATACCAAAGTACAACGTGATTATTGAAAAATCAGGAGAAGGCTCAGGCGCAGTAAAATCAAAGGACGGTTCCATTGACTGCGGCGGTTATTGCTCAAAGATTTTCTTGAGAGACAGTGTAGTGCCACTGGAAGCTATCCCGAATAAAGGCTCTTTGTTCAGCCGCTGGGAAAACCAATGCGATGTCGGCGGTGGAGAAAGCGTCGCATGCACTTTGAATATCAATTCAGATAAAAAAGCTATCGCAAATTTCGCGAAAAAGCAATGGACCCTCTTCATCGACCCATTGACCGCAGGAAAGATAGTTTCAACAGATGCCGCAAAGACGGTGGATTGTGCGAGCGGATGTTCCGCCAAGATTTATGATGGCACATCGATTACATTGAAGGTGATGCCTGACAAGGATTGGCATATGCTTGGGTGGACCGGCGATTGCAGCGGGAAGGATTTGGTATGCACGTTCATCATATCGGACGACATGATGGTTGGCGCTTCCTTGGAGTTCAGGCAGAGATATCAGAAATTGACAGTCGTTAACAAGTTCAATGATGTAGTGGCAGCATACGAGACCAGGAGTGGCGCAGGCTCGATTGAGAAGATCAAGTGCGGCGAGCAAGCTTCAAAATACAACACCGCAACTCTCTGCAGCGCGGATTTCAAGGCAGATGATTATGTTGAGATTGTCCCTTCAAAGAATCTTCCAGGGATGCAATGGAACGGCTGTGACAGCAGGATAATCAATGTTTGCCTTGTGCGCATGACAAAGGACAGGGTTGTTGAGATTACGATGAGCCCTCCAGCTGAGATGAATCTCGTCAGGAAAGCGCTTTGGAACTTGTATGGCAATGCGAATCCCGCCTTGGATTCTTACATCAACAATGATAACAATCCTCCTTTCAAGAAGACACTTCAGGATCTCAAGTTCGGGAAGATGGGGCATACTGTTTCTGAGATAGAGGAATGGATAGCGAACAATCGGAACTGGTATCTCAATGAAGGTGGCATGCAGAAGGTTATTGATGATTGGCAGAAAGGCGTTGCGAAGCAAGTTCTGCTGGAAGTTTTCGCTCCGGAGATCGCAAAGTATCCGGCTTTAGTCGGTTTCTTGGCAGATGAAAGTCAGAAGCCATTCCAGACAGCATGGACCGACTTCAAAGCGGGCCGTGGGGATGGTGATCCAGCAGGATTGAAAGCATGGATAGGCAACCCGGATGCCAAGCAGTGGTATTACGATGCGACAGGCATAAGGGAGTTTATCAACGCGCAGATTGAAGCTATAAACGTCGCCAATCGGCCTTCAATAACCAGCATTTCCCCAGATAATAGGCAATTAGGCGGCAAGCCGAAAATTAGGGGAAATTTCCATGATGTCAAGCTGGTTACACTCAACGATATGCCTGTCTCTAGTGATGTAATATCAGAAAATGAGATAATCATCAATAATATCAGGTGGGGGCAGGATTCTTGGGGCGTTGAAGTCAATGTTCCAGGTATCGTCACAGTGCATACAAGTTATGGATCCGCAACATCAAAGTTAATCAATCCATCAGATTCGATTTATCTCAATGCAGTCGGCAAGGAAGAGGGTTGTTTCCCTGGTGTTGGAAATGGTTGTGATGGCGGAGGACCTCAGGCTCAAGCTGTTTTGAGAGGCATGCTTGGAAAGGAAATCGGTTGTGATGATCCTGAAGCAGATGGCGGAAGGTCATGTTCAATGTCTGCAGGTAGCATAGAGCACGATAATTGCTGCGTCCGCTTCCCATCCGGAAAATGGTGCGGTGGCCCTGGTGTTGATGGCAAGGGCACTGCCGGAGAAACCAATCACGACGGCCATTGCGCTATAGAATGTGAGCATGCTTTTTGGGACACTTTCTGGGGGCGAGCATGGAGAGAGATATACTATCCGGGCGACAAGTTCGATCTGACCCCATCCGGAACAAGCCCGAAAGGCAGGTATGTCATCGGGGAAGCTGTCAGCAGCATCGAATATTGCGCGCCGAAAAGCCATGAGATGCGCGAGATGTCGCATGCGGTATTTTGTTGCTCAGGTGTTCTTGGCAGAAATAAGAAATGCACTTGATTTACTCGCACAACAAAATATATAAGCAAGTTCCTTCAACCAAGGCCTATGGCATACATACCTCAAAGGCAGTTGGTTAAGGCTCATGCTGAAATGAGGCCTCAATTAAGGGAAGATATCTACGCTTTGCCTAGCAGAAGGACTCTCACATCACGGCAATCTGGATTCATCTATTCTGCCGTCAGCCCTCAACTTCAGGAAGATCTTTTCCTCGGGATGACAGGATTGGATTACGTCCCTATTTTTGTGACAAGGACTTCAAAGAAAGCTGTTATTCATCCATAAGCTTTATATATCTCGGTTTCTGGTAGATAAAACACACATCTAGGTGATTTGCTATGAAAGTTATCGTCGGATTTCCACCAACACCAACTGAGAAAGGTACTCCTCTATTGAGTCAGAACAGGCAGTTCCAGTACTTTGACAATCCTACTTTCTTGTTCCCTGTAGCCTTGGGCACAGGCGCTACCATGCTCAGGGATTTGGGCCATTATGATGTCCTCTGGGAAGACGCAATCGCGCAGCAGGACACGGAAGAGGGCTATTTCGAGATGCTTGCAAGGGAAAAGCCCGATTTCTATTTCTTCGAGACCAAGGCTCCTGTAGTCAAGGCTCACTGGGCTGCAATCGCGAGGATGAAGCAGCGATTCCCTAAGATGAAGATAATAATCTGCGGTGATCATGTCACGTTCGCTCCAAGGGAGACAATGGAGAATTCCCCTGTTGACTATTTGGTTTGCGGCGGGTATTACGATTTCGCAGCTCTGGAACTGATCCAGGCTCTGGAAAAAGGAAAGCCAGTCCCTCAAGGAGTTTGGTACAGGAAGAATGGTAAGATTGTTGAGAATGGAAGATATGAATTGAAAAGGCCGTTGGATGACGCTCCTGTTATTGACAGAAAACTCACTAAAAATGATTTGTATCAGAAGGAATTCAACTTGAAGGGAAGGCCATTGGCTTACATAATGTCCGGAAGGGATTGCTGGTACGGAAAGTGTACATTCTGCGTCTGGGATCAGACATTGTATCCAAAGGGAAATTTCCGAGTCAGGACTCCTGAAAACGTCATGAAAGAAGTGAAGTACCTTGTTGATGAATGCGGCGTCAAGGAGATTTTCGATGACTGCGGAACGATAACAGTTGGCAAATGGCTCAATGACTTCTGCAAGCTGATGATAGACTCTGGTTACAACAAGAAAGTGATGTACTCATGCAACATGAGGTTCGGCGCTGTAAACGCTGATGAGTATAAGTTGATGCATAAGGCAGGATTCAGGCTGTTGAAGTACGGACTTGAGTCTGGAAACCAATTCACGATAGATAAATTAGACAAGGGAACGAAGATTCCGGAAGTTGTCACGTCCTGCAGGGAAGCCAAGGAAGCAGGATTGATTGTTCATCTTACCATGATGGTCGGTTATCCTTGGGAAACCAGGAAAGACGCGATGGAAACAATCAAGCTATCAAAATATCTGATGAGGAAAGGTTACGCAGATGTATTGCAATCAACAGTAATAGTCCCATATCCAGGAACTCCGTTGTGGAGGGAAGGGATGGAGAAGAACTGGTTCAGGTTCAACCCTCATGATTACGAGCGGTTCGACATGGCAGAGCCTGTCTTCAAGACGCCTGACATGAGCCCACAGGAAGTCCTTAATATCTGCAGGAAGATCTACAATGTCTTCTGGCATCCTGAATATATTTTCAGGCATCTGATGAAGATCAAGTCCATAGAAGACGTGAAGTACACTATCAAGGGAGTCAGGGCAGTAGTCGGCCACATGTTTGACTTCTCAAGGTCAGTCAAGGAAGAGCAGTAATCTCTTTACCGAAAACTTCTTATAGGCTTTCCAATTGGTGAGTTTTAAGGGTGGAGCTTCAACATGCCAAGACAAATGCCTCTCGTTTCTGTAATAATCCCTACTCATAACGTTTCAAAGATAATCCTTAGGTGCCTCCTGTCCATACAGCGCCAGTCATACAAGAAGATTGAAACTCTGATAATAGATGACTCCTCGACAGACGGGACCAAAGACGCAGTGAGAAGATACGCAAAGTATATCCGTTTCATAGATCCTCAGGAAGAAAAGCAGAGGAAACTTGGAATTCCATTCAAGCGGTCTGACAAGCGCTCACGCCAGAGGAATCACGGCGCGGAAATCGCCCATGGCTCATTGCTTCTTTTCATAGATTCAGACATGGTGCTTCCATCTGATTTGATTGAGAAAAGCGTCTCAGCCATAAAAGACAATGATGGATTACTAATATATGACAAGGGAATAGGCATGACTTTCTGGAGCAAGTGCCATTCTTTCGAGAAGGAGATTCATGAAGGTGATTCTGAAGTAACCTCTCCAAGATTAATCAAGCGATCCGCGTTCATGGCTGTCAAAGGCATCGATGAATCCCTTGTATTGAACGAGGACCTGGATCTTCATGACAGGCTAATAAAATCAGGCTACAAGATTGGCGTGATGAACGAGCCGAAGATATACCATTACGAGAGCGATACATTGAGGGATGTTGTTAAGAAATATTTCCACTACGGCGGCTCTTTCAAGAAATACGCTTCGAAAAATCCTGGAAAAAGTGCAAAGCTTTATATATTGTACCACCCTTATTTGTATCTGAAGAACTGGAGAAAGCTTCTCAGGAGCCCCTTGCACGGCTTTGGTTCAATTTTGCGGAAAGTGATTGAATACTCTGCTGCGGGAGCAGGCTTCTTGGCAAGTTTAACAAGAAAATGAGAGCACTGAAAATCGCGAAGAGCCTTGTAAGCGGAAAGCCGTCTTATCTAATCATGTATGTAACGAACAAGTGCAATTCCAGATGCAGGACATGCTTCATCTATGATTCTCTGAACAATCCTAACACTAAGGAGATGACCCTGGATGAGATAACGAAGTTAACCAAATCTTTCAAGAGCTTAGTCTATGTTTCCTTGACAGGCGGTGAGCCTTTCATGCGCACCGACATCGACCAGATAATGAAGGCCTTCTACAACAATTCAGGCACAATCTTCTTCGCGATTCCAACAAACGGTTTGTTGCCTGACAGAATCGTGGAGAAATCCGAAAGTGTTTTGAAGGATTGCCCTGAAGTCAGGCTGCACATCGACCTTTCAGTCGACGGGTTGCATGATGTCCATGATTATGTCCGAGGAGTCAAGGGGAATTTCGAGCAGACATTGAAGTCATACGAGGGCCTGAGGAAATTGAAAGCTATTTATCCGAACAATCTTTTCATAAATGTCCACACATGCTTCAACGGCTACAACCAGGATTATATCTATGACATAATAAGGTACTTCGAGAAGCTGGATGCGGTCGACAACCATCGCGTCGGCATGGCGAGGAACGATTCCCGTTTCCCGGAAGCATTGGCAGATGTGGAGAAGTACAAGAAGCTGATAAAGTTCATGAACAACAGCCAAAAGAGGCCGAAAGGAATGCTTTCGAAGCTTTTCAAGGCGATTCACGAGCTCAACGCGGAGATGAACGTTCAATCTTTGGAAGAGGACAAGATGATTCTGCCGTGCATAGCCATGAAGAAGATGATAATCATAGGCGAGGAAGGCGATGTCTATCCTTGCGAGATACTCAACAGGACAGTCGGCAATCTCAGGGATTATGACATGGACATAAACAAAATGCTCTCCACCCCTAAATCAAAGGAACTGAGGAAGTGGATCGTCGACACCAAATGCCACTGCAGCTGGGGCTGTGCGATACAGAACAACATTATCTTCAACCCATCCAAGACAGCTCCGAAATTGCTCGCCAAGCTTCTTAAGCCTAGAAGCAAATCATCACGAGAGGACATTCCTAAATCGCCTGAGACAAGCAAGAAAGCTGAAGAACCGGAAAATCTTCTTTCAATAAGGTCGCAGGAAGACTAGAGGTTGTTAGTCATTACAGATCCATTCAGGTCAAATATGCTCTTGTGGATGTTCTCGAGGTAAAACAGCACTCTCAGTTCTTTTTTCGGCAGCTCATCCCACATGGTTTTTATCTTGGTCTTTATAGCTGAGTTTTTGATGTAGAATTCCTCAAGGCTCTTGAAGTTGAAGGTGTAGAACAGCCTGTAAAAATGGCTCAGCAGTTCAGAGACTTCCTTGTACAATGCAAGCAATTTCCCATCGATCTTTATTCTCATCTCGATAGCATGCTTGAAAAGGTCGCGGTAGTCATCCCCTATCTTCTCGAGCTGCTCGACTATGTAGTACAGAGGCCCTTCAGGCGAATTCTGCAGTATCCTGCTGTTTATCAGTCTCCTTGCCAAGTCAGAGTACCTGTTTATGTTCTTGTCATTCAGTATCAGGTTGTTCAGCTCATCAACATTCAGGTTTTTCACAGCCTCGACGCTGTTGTTCACGTTTTCAGTCAGGAATATGAACAGTCTTCTCACTATGTTGCTGAATTCTTGCTGGGAAGTCTCAGCCACCTGCTTCAATGTCACGTATCCTTTCCCGTTGTCAAGTATCTCAAGACCGATGCAAGTGTCAGACAGCACCTTGTAGATTGACTGCAGTTGCTTGTTGTTGTGGAACAATAATTTCACATTGGAATAGCCTCGCTTGTACAGCGCTCCAACAAGCCTGTAAACCATGTTGTCCATTTCTTCAATGTCAATTGTCTTCTCGCCGATCTTCGCTCTTGAATCAGACCTCACCACAAGCTCTGCATTGTTCTCTATGACCTCGAGCTCATCCCCTTGTTTTATCCCATGAATCTTCACCCATTTGCTCGGCAGGGAAATCATCAATGTGCTTGGTCCTATCTTGGCAACTTTTCTTTTCATGTCTTTTCTATCGGAAATCCTGCTATATAAACATTTCCATAAATTATAATGTTATAATGAATTATTATAATATAATGATTAAATATAAATGAACTCTTCCCGCGAGACTCTTTTATCAAAAGGAGGTGTTCATAGATGATATCAAAAAGGGATGTGGTCATCATAGCTAACTTAAGGGAGAACGCGAGGCAGAACCTCACGAATATGTCGAGGAAAACAAGGGTTCCTGTTTCCACGATCTTCGACAGGATCAGGGAGCACGAGCAGGACACTAAGGTCATAAGCAAGTACACCTGCCTCGTGGATTTCGAGCAGCTCGGTTTCGGTATGAGGGTGAATCTTCTCATCAAGGTCGCCAAGCAGCAGAGGAGTGAACTTTCTGCTTATTTAGAGAAGCACAGCTCTGTCAACTCAGCCTACAAGATAAACAACAGCTTCGATTTCCTGGCAGAATGCATCTTCAAGAGCATGAAAGACCTGGACAAGTTCATCGAGTCCTTGGAGTGCCAGTTCAATGTGATGGGCATGGAAGTCCTTTACATCGTCGAGGATATAAAGAGGGAGAAGTTCCTCAGCAATCCTGAGCTTGTTCCAATGATGTTCGACGATGGAAAAGCTTATAAAATAAACCCGGCTCAAAATGCTGAATGAAACGAAGCTCTAGACGCTGGAAGAAAAAGAGGCAGATGCGCTGGAAATGGCAGAGGAAGCGCATGCGTAAAGAGAAGCGAAAGCGTAAGGCTAACAAGTAATCATCTTATTTCTTTCTTTTGCTTATCACTTTCTTTTCAGGCTTTGGAATAGCAACCTTTATATACATCCTTTTTCAGAAATCCACAAAAAGAAAAGGTCAAGAACACATGTAAAATGGTAAACTAACATAACTCATCAATTTCTGATCACTTATGTGTTCAATATGGCCTGAACTGTGATGGTCTTATTGGTCAATGAGTACTTACCAAAGTACGATGCAAATATGGGTACGAACAAAATCCAATAGAAAATTCCTAATAAATTGCGGCCAATTAATTCCCGTTTATCCTGCGGGAGATTGCTGCTATCAGGATTCGGTTTAGCCATGCAAGTCAAGGCCTCTTCGGAGGACTGGCGCAAGGCTCAGTAACACGTCGATAATCTGCCTTACAGTCTGGGATAGCCTTGGGAAACTGAGGGTAACCCCGGATAGGAGAATTTGGCTGGAATGCATTTTCTCCGAAAAGCAATGCTGTAAGATGAGTCGGTGGCTGATTAGGCAGATGGTGAGGTAACGGCTCACCATACCTAAGATCAGTAGAGGGGATGAGAGTCCTAGCCTCGAGAAGGGCACTGAGACAAGGGCCCTAGCCCTAAGGGGTGCAGCAGGCGCGAAAACTTTACAATACACGCAAGTGTGATAAGGGAATCCTGAGTGCTTACCTTCTGGGTAGGCTTTTGCTAAGTGTAAGAATCTTAGCGAATAAGTGGTGGGTAAGACCGGTGCCAGCAGCCGCGGTAACCCCAGAGCCACAAGTGGTAATCGTGTATTTGGCCTAAAGGGTCCGTAGCCGATTTGATAACTTTCC
>DATDVX010000019.1:0-18931 GCA_035289885.1 Candidatus Nanoarchaeia archaeon
TATGGATGAAAGTTCAGCGTATGTTAATCCAGTGCACAAAGCCACGAAGGCCGAGAACAGGAACGAAAGCCATGTCGCGTTGCCTGCATATTGCGCCGCCACTCCTAGCAACGCATAGATTCCCGCGCCGAGAATTATCCCAACGCCAGCGACAGTCACCTGAAATAAGCCAAGCTCTCTTTTAAGTCCCTGCTGTTTTGCCACTCTTTTCCCCTGCAGTGAACTTCAGCAGGTGGTTGTTTATTAATATTTCTGTGAGCTTGCTCCTTGTTATCATGACAAGCCCTCTTCCAAGATTAAGCTCTTTCCATATCATGTCGCTTGACTTCAGGTGATTGAAAAACTCCTTTAATTCATTCTTGTGCGAGATGGTGTTGTCTGCGAATATGACTCCGCTGTAATTCAGCGCTTCAATTGACTTTTTTAGATAATTGATGTACTGCTTCTTTGCTCCGTCAAGGAATATCACGTCAAACTTCCCGAAGGTGGGAATCAGGTTGATCGCATCTCCAAGAAAGCATGTTACGTTTTTCGCTATTGCCAGATTTTTCTTTGCTGTCTCGAAAGCCTCCTTGTCTATCTCGATTGTCACCACTTCTTTCGCGGCTTTGCTGAAATTTAAGGCAGAATATCCGTGGTAAGCCCCTATCTCCAGTACTCTAGGCTTGTCGAGTTTCGATATGAAATCACACATGAAAGTGATTGAATCCTCGGATATGCTCCAGGGAGCTTTTGTTTTCCTCATTTCCTCGGTTTTGTCGTCGATTTTGCCCATTTCAGCCGTTGATTTCATATTCAAGGAATTAAACTTTTCGGAAATGGTTATTTGTTGCAGATTAAACTGTGAAAAAATGCGGGCCAGACCAGCAGTCTTAAATATCCGTCCGACCTTTGTTTTATGAAAAAGAGGTTGGTTCGTGATAAACGAGATAAGATTCATTAATAAGAGCAGATCGGAATTCTTCACTACCTTGAGACAGAGGGTTGATGATTACTTTAATAGGAATAAACTAAAAAAAAGCGGGAATTACCAGATGATCTTGAAGACTATCGCTATGCTGGCGTTGTATTTCGTGCCATACGGATTGATCTTGAGCGGCATTTTTTCTCCATGGGTGATGTTCGGTCTGGCCGCGGTTATGGGCCTTGGCATGGCTGGCATAGGATTGTCGATAATGCACGATGCGAATCATGGGGCATATTCTTCCAGTCCTAGGATAAACAAGCTCGTAGGCCATACTCTGAACTTGATTGGCGGAAGCGTATTCATATGGAAAACAAAGCATAACCTGTTCCATCATGATTATACCAATATTGAAGGCAAGGATGAGGATATAAATTCCGGCGGGCTCATGAGGCTATCGCCCAATACCAAACTGAGGTATTTCCACAAGTACCAGCACATCTACGCGTGGTTCTTCTACAGCTTGCTTACTCTGAATGTCGCGTTGAAAGAAGATTTCATGAAATTGCACAGGTACAACAAGACAGGGATTACTTCTCAGCAAGGCTATGACCCAAAAAAAGAATTGTACGGGCTTTTGTTGGCAAAGATAGTCTACTTCGGATATATTTTGGTGATCCCTCTGCTATTGTTGGATATATCCTGGTGGCAGGTGTTGATAGGTTTTTTGACAATGCACCTCATTTCAAGTTTGACGCTCTCTGCGATATTCCAGACCGCACATGTCGTTGAGGAAACTTCGCATCCTTCTCCAGACAAAGATGGGAATATGAAAAATGAATGGGCCATACACCAATTGAGGACGACCGCGGATTTTGCGAAGAAGAATAGCGTGCTGTCTTGGTTCATAGGCGGTTTGAATTTCCAGGTTGAGCACCATCTGTTCCCGAAGATATGCCACATCCATTACAAGAAGATTTCAGACATAGTTAAAAAGACCGCTGAAGAATATCGGTTGAAATACAACTCTTACCCAAGTTTTGTTAGCGCGATAGCGTCGCATACCCGCTTACTGAAGAAATTGGGAAGAAATTATTGAAAGCTTCAGGGAGGATTTGAACCCCCGACCTCCCGCTTACAAGGCGGGTGCTCTACCACTGAGCTACTGAAGCACTGCAAAGAATTCGACAAATTTGCTTTAAAAACGTTTCTAAACCTTCAGGCTCTGGCTCAGAAGATTCTTGGCCCTTTCTATGTCGCTGTCATTCACCATGTCTCTCATCTCCAATCTGGCAGAGCATTTCGCCAGTCTTACTAGACCAAGGACAACTCTCGGCGACATCTTGTAGAGGAATGAGTATTCCTTCTTCTTCAGCTCATCGACGAAGCTTATTATCTCGTCTTCGTGCCTCTTCGGAACAGATACTTCCAGTCCTAAGCACCACTTGACATAAGCCCTTATGAAATTATAGTCCTCTTGCCTCAGTTTAAGCTTGGCTTCCGGGTTTTCCTTGTGCTTCATCACTGTGGTCACGTCAGGCTCCCTCATCACGAACACAAGATGGAACCTCTGCATGAACAATGGATCAAAAGGTATTTGGTCCCTTATGCTTTCAAACGTCCTCATGAACTTGTTTCCGGAAGGCACGGCGCATGCAAGTAAGTTTACATTGGTGTCATATTTTATCTCGACGCCATTCCTCTCGAATGTCACATATCCTCTGTCCATCACGTTGAAAAGTATGCTCCTGTCTGTCCTTTTTATCCCGTTCAGGTTCGTTATCGCTGCCAGTCCGTTGTTGGCTTTCGCGAGCATTCCGCCTTCAGCAGAAGCGAGCGTGTCATGCACGGGATTTCCTATGACAGAATGCGCTGCGAAATCCGCCGCGCTCTCTAAAAAATCAGTTCTTTTCAGGTTCAAATCACCTATCAGCATTATGTGCAGGCTTTCCTTGGAAAACAGCTGCAATGCGACAGCTCTCTTGACTTCCTCCATCCCAGGAACTTCAGGCGCAATCAAGTTAGGCAGTATTCCGTAGGCATATTCGCTGAATTTCTTGAAATGGCCTACCAAGCTCATCTCTTTCAGCTTGTGGTTCACGCTTCTGAGCAGTTCATCGTCTATCGGCTCGGAAGTCAGCGGGAATAATTGGAAATAATCGCCATCCTCGAATATCGTTATGTTGAAATTGCGGAGTTCGAAGCTTGCCTTCTTCTGCCTCACGAGATTCTTGACAGTGTCGTATTCCTCGTCATCGCGCAACAGGCTCAGGCAATACCGCTCATTGTCAGTCACCGGCAGTATCCTTTTTAGAAATTTTCCTATACCCATGTTCATCACTAGGAAATAGACAACAGGAACTACAATTTAAAGATTTCTATTTGAGCTTTCTTATCGATTTTATCTCTAGAATTCCAATATGCGCTATCTTTCTCAGGCTGTCTTTCAGGTCTTTCTGGAATCTTCCGAAGATTATGGCGTTTATGACTTCCCCTGCGTCTTTTGTGGCGAATTCAGATGCTATTATCTCTCTCCACTTGTTCCTCAGGTCAGTCTGCGTTGAGTGATGGGCTTTTTTCCTTGTCACAGCTACAGGCTTTATCTCGTATCTTGACTTGTCCTTCCCTTCAACTACGAAAGAATCCTCGATTTTGGACGTTTCCCTTCTCACAAGCCTCTTCAGGTGGGCTCCGCCGACGAACATCCCTGCAAATTCAGTGCCTACTTTATCACCTTTCACCTGCGTTATCTTCAAAGCAGCTGTTGTTCCCTGCCTTTTAGGGTCCTGGCTCAGCACCATCATGTTGGCATTCACTACCCTTCCTAGCAATGCTTCAGGTCCGGAGCAGTAGCTCTCCCCTACTTCGACATTGTTGAACATCTCTGGAGCGAATATAGTCACCCACATCTTCCTCTTCTTCTTGACTTCAGAGGTCTTCTTTATGTTCTTTATCTCGTGTTTGCCCATGTGCTAAAAACTCCAAAAAAGCGTTAATAAAACTTTCGATTTAGGCTATGCTCTCTTCCAGAGCTCTTTTGGCCAGGATTTGGTTGGATATTTCAAGGAACTTCTCCTCCTTGTCCTGAGGTATTACAGCCCCAGCAGCCATCCTGTGACCTCCGGAACTCCCAGCTCCAAGCTTCTTTATCATTTCCACCAGGATCATGTCCAATTCAATCCCTTCTGCCACAAACCCCGAGATCCTTGAGCTTATCCTCGTTTCATCCCCTAAAGTGTGCGCCATTCCCAATATGATCGTACCGTTATGGTAAAGGTTGCTCTGGCTCACAGTCGATATTAATGTCCCCAGTATGCTGTCCCTTATGGAATCCTCAAGGTTGAGTATCACATACCCTTTCCCTTCGATGACCTTCTTCGCGTCGCTCCTGTTGTTGTAGAACCATTCAAGCGCGCTGATTATCTCTTTCCTGTATCTCGTCATAAGCTCAGTCGCTTTCTGTAACGCTGGCTTGCTTCCCAAGCACGTTCCAATCCCGATGGAATACTGGTGCATCCTGCAGCAGCAGTTCAATAGGCTGCTGAACTCAACAGCATCCCTGGTAGGGCTTTTCTCATCCTCATTCGGAAGTATGTAGACCTGCCCGAATATGCTGACTTCCTCGTCGCTCCCAAGTCTCCTCAGTATTATGGCAGTCACAAGCTCCTTCATCTTGGCCTCGTCGAGGTCATGAAGGCTTATCCATGAATCATCCTTCTTCTTGGCTTCAATCCCCAGCTCTTTAAGGAACACGATCGCTCCCTGCTCATTCCCGGAAATCCCTGGCATGTAGGGGTTGGTGCTGTACTCCAGGACTTTATGCAAGGGCTTCGTGTTTATCCCGAACATCCTCACTCCATGCCTCGCCTCAAGCAATCCGGATATCTCAGCTTCATCCAGGATAGTCTTGTTCAGGCCGTTCATCCCGCCCTTTTCATGGTTGTCTCCTATCGCGCCGATGAAAGCAAGGTATGCTAAAGAAGAATTTGCCTCGTCAATGTATTTTGCAAAGAAATAAACTATTCCAGCGGCGGATATATCGCTTGTCCCGTCAAGCTCGAATAGGAAAGGATTGAAGTGGTTCAGGTTTGTCTTCTCTTTTTCAGGCATGTGATGGTCCATGATGTAGATCATCTTCCCTTTAAGGAAATCGTCGATTTTCTT
The DNA here is from genome assembly GCA_035289885.1 of Candidatus Nanoarchaeia archaeon. GTDB lineage: Archaea > Nanobdellota > Nanobdellia > SCGC-AAA011-G17 > DATDVX01 > DATDVX01. The sequence goes on from DATDVX010000019.1 coordinate 5,069, forward strand.
TACGGTGCTGGAGCCTATGTCAAGGAACATGTATGTGCTGTAATTCTCCTGCTTGAGCTCATCGAGAAGCTTGTCATCAATGCCTTTCACAGCAGAAGCCACGAACTTTGTTTCCTGCCTTCGCAGCGCCATTATCATTATTGAAGCTGCCGCAATCCCGTCGCAGTCGGCATTGTAGATTATCCTGACTACAGTATGCACCTTTTTTTTAAATTCCTCGGCTGCTTTCTGTATGTGCTCAAGGAAACCCATGATCATTCAACTAGAACTTTGGCTTTCGACCTGTCGTAAGTCCATTCAGCAGGCAATCTTCCTTCGCGCTTGTAGTACTTCGCCAGCCTATGAATCTTACCCTCGGTAAGTATAAGCCCTCTTTTCGCCGACATGTCCTTCTTGTTTACCTCGACATGCTTCATTATCGCGATGTCTTTCTTGATTAAGTGTAATAGGTCTTCGGGTATCTCCCTTAACAGCTTGTTCTCCGCAAGTATCTGCGTTATCTTCTTCTTCGCCAGGAACTGGACGTCATATATCCCGTAAGAATCCCTGAGCATCATGCCTATATGGCTTGGGTGGTGCCCCGCCTTGGCCAGCTTCACTATAAGCTGGTCTATCTCTTTCGGCTCGTAGGTCAGCCAGCTGTGCTTTACCTTCTTCAGAGGCTTCTTGCTGCCGCTCTTTCCCCTTGCCCTTGAATGCATCTTTGCCATTTTGTTGTTTCCTTGAGGTTATGCGATGCCAAAATACCAGAATTTCTTGTTCCGGCATAAGCGAGCATCGCCAACTTATCCAATCAAGTCCTGTTCTTGGAAACTCCGTTTATAAAGCTTTCTCTGAGAATTATTTGGTATCTTTCTCTTCTTTCTTCTTGGCGTTGAGCCACAGGTCCATCAGGCTTTTGACGTCCTCTTCCTTCGGAGGCTCTTTCTTCTCTTCCTTGACTTCAGCGGCCTTCGGATGCCACTTCCTGTATCTTTCTTTCGCGTTGTAGTCTCGTTTTCCGCCGCCCATTTTGACCCTATTAGAACCTAAAAGATTTTAAAGTTTTTGGATTATTAAATTAGTGATATCCAAAAGGGAGTCGATTTAAATAAGAGGGTATTAACCTATGATCATGGTCAAGAACAGAGCGCTTTTCAAGGTATTATTGGCGATTTTGATAGTTTCTGCAGCAGCGCTTGGGTATTTTTCCTATTCACAGAGCCAGAAGATAAATCTGCAGGAGCAGGAGATCTTCACGCTTCAAGACGCGGTCCAATCAAAGGATTCTGAGATTGAATCTCTCAACAACAATATAGTCGAGCTGGAATCCGAGGTCGAAGTCCTGTCAGAGGACGTAGAATCCAAGGAAGAGCGCATAAATGAGCAGCAGCAGGTCATAATCGAGAAGACAACGGAGATAGGCAAGGTCACTGAGATCGCCAAGGACAGGCAGGAAGAGATCCTCCGTTTGAAAGAGACGCAGCAGAAATTGAGCGAGCAGGGAAAGCTGATTGTTGATGAGTACGGCCAGACCTTGATACTTTATGATAATGCAGAAGTATTCTCTTCCCAGAGCCAGTACGCCGAGATGCTCCAGTCTGATCCTGTTGATTATGGAAGCTTAGGCATGCCTTTCATCTACTTCAAGGATGAGTCAAAAGAGACAGAGGATGGATTGGTGCTCGGCACGTATTCGGCCCTTTACAATTACATCTTCATTTATCGGGACAATGACAACGTCAGGACCTTGTACCATGAGATTGCCCACCTGATTTATTTCAAGTATTTCATAAACGTGGAGAACAACCTTGACATATGGCTCGGGGTTTATGATAATCTCAAGCAGAACAATCTTCTTTCGACCGAGTACGCGAAAAACTCTCCTGAAGAGGGCTTTGCAGAGGAATATTCTGTTTACAAAACAGGGTTGAAGGACCAGCCAGAAGTGTTGAAGCAGTTGTTCTCGCAGATAGATGGCTTGATTGACTAATTCATGGAAGCGTTTCTCATGCTTCTATTGCGCGCGGGCTCAGATATCAGGAAAGTGAGATTTGCTTTTCCGTATGTCGTTTCCAGTTCAGCGTCGAATCGTTGGCCGCCGAAATCAACCAGCATCTGGTATTTTCCGGTGGTTCTTATAGTACCCTCATAATGCTCTCCAGCTACTCTCTTCTCTATTCCGCCGCGAAAATACATCAATCCTGCCTCGCCGAGGAGTCTCATCTTGTCCTGCATTGGCAGACGCCCTTTCATGTTTAGAAAAACATACGCGAATCTTCTTCCTTTGTATGTGTGATGTAGCATTGTGAAAATGGCGATAGCCCTGCCCGGATTTGAACCGAGGTCTCCGGCTTCAGAGGCCGACGTGACTGGTCTGTTCCTGAGCGTATCAGAATAACATTTGACCGCTACACTACAGGGCTATTCGCCAGAGATTGAAGTCTAATGAGGATTTAAAAGGTTTACTTATCTGAAATATGCGACAGCGTTCCTAAACAATTGCATCCCTGGTCCTTCTTCGGGAATTTCAAGTCCCTGTCTTTTGAGCTGCTCTTTAATCAGTGGCCAGTTGGGAAGCTGAGTGAAATCAATTGCCCTTTCAGGATGAGGCATCATTCCAAGGACTCTCCCGCTTTCATCCTGGAGCGCCGCGATGTCATCCAATGACCCGTTTGGATTCACTCGAAGATTTTGATATGCGCAAGCTTCGCCTTCCACATAACGCGCAGCGACATGGCTCTGCTGCAATTGTAAAAGTATGTCAGAAGGCACATATAACTTGCCTTCGCCATGCGCTATGGGGACGCTAATTGTTCCAAGGCCTTTCGTCCATGGGCTTCTGTTTCCGAATTGCAAGTCTACCCATCTATCTAAATATCTGGCGCCATCATTGTGCACTAATGCGACCTGCCTGTCTCCATACGCATGGTCCATCGCCGGCAATAAGCCTAGATTCACCATCACCTGGAAGCCATTGCAGATGCCAAGGACAAGGTTGTCCTTCTCAACAAAAGAACGCATCTCCTCCCACAGGTGATTCCTAACTTTGTTCGCCAGCGCATTTCCTGAGCCAGTGTCATCTCCGTAAGAGAATCCTCCTGGAAAAACAAATATTTGGTAATCTGGCATTTTCCGATGGCCATCAACAAGGTCGTTGACATGCACTATCTCTGCTTTTCCGCCTGCTCTGTCGAATGCGAACTTTGTTTCTTCATCGCAGTTGATTCCATATCCTGTAAGCACAAGCACTCGTGGAGACTTCATCAGCAATCACCGAACTCCGCCCGGTAGGATCGTAGCAGCTCATGCACATTCGTTCGCACAATCTCTGAGCCGAATTCGTTTCTAAGAACAAAATTCGGTGCAGCAGTTATCTTCCCTATCTCAGTATAGGCATTGCCTTCCATGATATCTTCAAATTGTGATGAATACTGCGACGCGACAGTCACGACGACGCGTCCTTGGCTTTCTGAAAAAAGGGTGAAGTCATCGCGGACGAGCCCAGAGACATCCGCTTCAAGGCCAAGCATTCCTGCCATCGATATTTTCGCAAGGGCTACAGCCAAGCCTCCGCGATGGACGCTTTGCGCAGATGCGACAACGCCTTCTTTTATCGCATGTGACAGAGATGCATAGAGTTTCCTGTTCCTCTTAGCGTCGACAATTGGGACAGTGCTTCCTATGAATCGTTTCCCGCGTAATTTCCCGCCCATGAGCGCGTAATATTCAGATGCCCCTAGTTCTTCGCGTGTCTCGCCTAGCACATAGACGATATCGCCTGCTTGCTTGGCGTCAATAGAGACAACATTCCGCACATCATGGACTACTCCTATCGAGGAAACAAGTAATGTCGGCGGCACAGATATTTTTATCGGCTTGCCGTCTGCATCATATCCCTTGAAGTCATTGAACATGCTGTCCTTTCCGGATATGAACGGCGTTCCGAATGCGACTGCATAATCATAGCATGCCCTGACTGCATTTTTTAATTGGCCAAGGCGCTCCGGTTCTGTTGAGCTGCACCAGCAGAAGTTGTCAAGCAGCGCAAGATGCTCAAGATCAGCGCCTGCAGCAATGGCGTTTCTGATTGCGGTGTCGATAGACGCCGCGGCCATGTGATAAGTGTCAATATCGCTGTATGATGGATACATGCCTTGTGAAAGGACTACTCCTCTTCTGGAGCCTAGTACTGGCCTGGTGACTGTTGCATCCCCATTGACTCTGCCTCTTCCCTGCAAAGGCTTTATGACAGATCCTCCCTGGACTTCATGGTCATATTGCTGGGAAACGAATTCTGTGCTCGCAATATTCGGCCTTGAAAGCATCTGGTAGAGGATTCTCGTGAGATCATCCGGCTCGCCAAATGATGGCTCTTCATTATCAGGAATCCGTGGTGTGGCAGCTGTTGCTAGAGGGCGTGCTGGAAGTCCATCATGGAGAAAATCCATGTCAACATCCATTATTGTTTCTCCTTTGTATTGCACGACGCAGCTTCCACTCCTGGTGAATTCGCCGATAACCGTGGATTCAACGCCTCTCCTCTTCATCAGGTCTGAAAATGCGTCGATTTTGTCCTTTGGAACTGAGAGAGTCATCCTCTCCTGCGACTCTGAAATCCATATTTCCCAAGGCGCAAGGCCCGGATATTTCAATGGCACTCTGTCCAATTGCACAGAGCACCCGCCTGATTCCCGCGCCATTTCAGCGACAGAGCAGGAAAGTCCTCCGGCTCCGTTGTCAGTTATGCTCGTGTACAATCCCAAGTCCCTTGCCTCTTTCACGATTGCATCGCTGAGCTTTTTCTGCGTTATTGGATCGCCGATCTGCACGGCAGTCGCCGGGCTTCCGGAATCCATTGCCTCTGAAGAGAATGTTGCTCCATGAACCCCGTCTTTTCCGACCCGCCCGCCAATCATAACGATATAATCTCCTGACTGGGCTTCCTTCACATGGCTCGGTCTTCCTGCGGATGTCCTTGGTATGAGGCCTACAGTTCCGACAAACACCAGTGGCTTGCCTTTGTAGCGCGAATCGAAATACATGAATCCTTGTGTAGTAGGTATTCCAGAGCAATTGCCGCCGGAGTTCACTCCTTGTATCACTCCCTCCATGATGGCTCTTGGGGAAAGCATCTGTTGCGTATGTCCTAGTCCTTTGTAAAGCGGGGAAGCATCGTCAGGATTCGCAAAACAGAATCCATAACGGTTGATCACTGGCTTCGCGCCTAGCCCGAAACCGATTGCATCTCTATTCACTCCTACAATGCCTGTGATGGATCCTCCGAAAGGATCAAGAGCGGAAGGGCTGTTGTGCGTTTCGACCTTGTCCGTGATTAGATGATTCTCATCGAATATTATTCCGCCAGAATTGTCCTTGAATACTGAAACGCAGAAATCCTTTCTTCCTTTTTTCTTCCTGATTTTGTTCGTCGCTCTCTGTATGAATGTTCTATAGAGGCCGTCGGTGATCTCATCAAGCGGATTGGCGAAGATCGTATGCTTGCAATGCTCTGACCATGTCTGCGCGATGGATTCCAGCTCAACATCAGTCGGGTTCCTTCCGAGCCTCCTAAAATAATCCTGTATGGCCCTCATGTAAGTCAGATCAAGAGCGAGCGGACCTCTTCTGCTGCCGTCAGGATTAGGAATGCCTTGCTTTCCGAGTAGGGCTAGCGCGGCATCATCGCTTTCCAGAAGATTGACAAGGTCAACGCGAGGCGGTGTATTCAGGCGTACTCTTGGCACGACAACGTCCATGCCTCGTGATTGGTTGAAATCTTCCCGGCTTTTGATGTGGATGCGTTGTATCAATGGATTCGCCAATGAGCCAGCGACTGCTTCGGCATCGCTTCGCTTCAGATTGCCATCAAGAAAAAGAAGCTGTGAGCTATAGACGCCTGCAGGCAGTTCCTTCTTGAGCAAGTCTTCAATGCCTTCCCGCGTGGTCGCTCCTACATTGTCAGTCACGCCAGGCAGATAGCCTATCTCTATTGCCCATGAGAATCTCGCTGGGTGCACTGGAGAATCAACAGAAGCTTCCTGAGTTACTGGATTCGCCAGCATCGAAGATATGGCACGCAGTTGATCAGTATCAAGAGATGCATCAACTGTATAGACATCAACAACTTCAACAGACCGCACGCGCCCATCAAGCCCTGTTTTTTGCAGGTGCTTTATTTTTGCATCAGCGCGCGCATCAGGAATCTTAGAGCTTATTTCAATTCTATGAGCCAATTTTAGCACCACTTCGAAAAGATTACAGTTGGTATATAAAAGTATTGCTTTGGCACCGGCAAAGAATACGACAACCCGGTCGGAATAGATTGTAGCGAAGCAAAAGATAGCCCCGACCGGATTTGAACCGGTGTCACAGGCCCCAAAAGCCCGTATGCTGGACCGCTACACCACGGGGCTAATAAAGCTATTTCCTCCATCCAATCATTATAAATCTATCGTCTAAAAGAAATAGAAACCGAATGGCTTTATCCCGCCGCCGTTTGTTTCGCCGCCAGCCTTGCAATAATCCTCGACAAGCACGTGTATCACATTCATACCAGTGTAACTGAAAGCAGACGAGCTTGTCAGGTTTACTGGCGGAACGCACCATCCTTCAGATGACGAGGTTGAGCATCCATCGCAGTTTTTCAGCACCTCTTCACCAGGATCTAGTTGGTTGTTCGTGCTTTGTATCCCTGTGGTCCCTGCTTTCGCCAGCAGCTGCTCATTCACATAGACGTACATGTTGTCATTTATGCAGATCCCGTCTGTCCTCGGTATATCATCCTCGTCAATCCAGCCGGCATCTCCAGTCAGGAAAAGAGTATGCCCTCTGAAAATCGGGTGTACTGTGAGATTGGTGGTCAGCCATCCGGAAGCTAATTTTTTGGCTTTGAGTGAGCTGTTGCAGTACGCTGCAGCGAACCCTACGCCAGAAACTTTGTTGTCGCAGCCATTGGGCAATGTCCATGTTATCAAGTCAGTCACATTTGTCGGGAATTCCAGGTCATCATCGATCTCAGCCGGGCAGTTGTCGTCAAAGCTGCCGATTGGATTGTTGTTTCTGGCTTGCACGATTTCCCCTGAATAATCTGTCGCTCTCCAGCCAGTAGTGGCGTAGAGAGGAGTGTGCAATGCCTCGATTGTGGTATAGATATAGCCTTTTTCTGTGTGCGTAAGGGACTCTGAGCTTTTCTTGAACGTGACTTCGACATCGTATTTTGCGCATGTCCACGCGGCCTTCGTGCAGTTTGAGTTGACATAGCCGTTCATTATCACGGGGCTTTCCCAGGTCGTAGACAAGCCTTCAGGGAAAGAAAATTCCCAGCATAATTTATCGTTCTCATACAGGACCATGTCGTCTATTATGTATGTTCCTGGAAGTTTTGGCTGCAGTATGGCATAGAATCCGTTTGGAGCCGTCGTTGAATTCTGTGAGAAGAACTGGTGGTTCGGAATCCAGAAGTTAGTTGTCGCCAACCCGATTCCCGGGACCAGGCATCCATAGTCGCTCTTGAACAGTATCGTCAAGGATGAGAGTGCTACTATCACTAGTAGTATTGACGTGGCCTGCACGGTCATCGTCTCTAAGAATCCTTGCCCTTTTTTCCCTTCAAGCATGTTTCATGCCGCTCATCACATAATAAATCACGAAACTTGATATCAATATCAGCATCAATATAAGCAAGTCGCTCAACTTTTATACCTTCCTCTTGCCTCTACTTTCTTTAATTGATCCGTTACCGCCTTTGAAGTGCTTGACTTCCCATAGCCTTTCAATGTTTCCTTGTAGCATTCTGCATAGTGCTTCCAGTGCTTGCTCTCCAAGGCCTGCCTCAGCAAATGGATATCAACAGCCTTATCCTCTTCTTTTGTTGATATGTAACTCAACCCGAAATCTATGAAATAAACAGCGTTGTTTTTCAGGATCATGTTGCTTGTTGTCAGATCGCCATGGATTATGTTTGCGTCATGCAGTTCCGCCACTCTTTCCCCTATTTTCCTCGAGATTTTCAGCATCTCGTTCTTGGAATTTCTGTCGAAGATGTCCTTGATCAGCTTCCCTTTCAGGAATTCCATCTTTATCGTCATAAGCTTTTCATTCACGTCGATTAATTTTGGCGCAAAACGTACTTTCTCCAGTATCTTAGCCTCGCTTCTCGTCCGTTCCTTCCTTAGCCTATAGTCTATCGCTGGAATCCGATAGCCTTTGGAAATGCGTTCCTTGACTAAGTCCTTGCCTTCCTTGTAGAGTATCGCCTCTGCTCCTCGTTTGAGAATTTGCATGTTGAAGATATTGCACTTGCTTTATTTAAGTGTAGCGGAATATTTATATAAAGGGAGACGCTCATTTTCTAACAGCACTTTGAGGGGACAACTATATAGCGTGGGAGGAGTGAAAAGATGACTGTTTATGGAAAAAGATCTTCTTTGAATTTATCAGAAACTACTATAGACGAAGACTTACGAAGAAATTTCGGGGATAGGCCGCAGACTTATCAAGGTATGGAGTTGAGAAGGCAATTGAATGGATTAGGTGTGACAACCAGTAGTGAAGCGGCAGTAAGAGTTCCAACCTATGATGGCGGTATCGGTGATGTTGAAAGAAGACTTGATGATGAAGTGACCAGATTAAGAATATCAGAGACATTAAAAACGATAGAAGAGGAAAAAAGGTTGAAAAGATTGGAAACGCTTATGGCATTAAACCCTGCTAGAGTTATCCAGAGGGCGTTCTATGCTACTCTAGCTCATCAGGAACCTGATGTACGTGTGATGTTCCATGGCAAGTATGTGGAAGCGAGAATTGTAGCAGATCTGATGGGCGATAGGTTAGTGCATGATGAAGAGAACAGAGCATTGTTCTATGGCATACCTCCTGAAGATACAAGGCATTCAAAAGGTAAGATAATACCTAGGGCGCCATCCGAGACTGCAGAAGAGATAAGGTATAGAAAGAATCATTAATATTTTATTTTCTTCATTGTTCCCATTTTTTTCATCAGCTTGTTCATGTCCATGTCTTTGCTGCCTTTCATCATCTTCATGACTTTCTTGGATTGCCTGTATTGCTTCAACAAGTCCCTGACAACCGAAACTTCAACGCCTGCACCCTTGGCAATCCTATCTATCCTCGACACAGTTATCTCGTCAGGGTTCTCAAGCTCGTATTTTGTGCATGAGTCCATTACTGTCTTCCACTTCTTCAGCTTGTCTTCCTGGACACCTATGAGTTCTTTCGGGATGTTCGCATTCCCCAAGCCAGGTATCATCTCAAGCACCTTGCTCAGAGGCCCCATCTTTTTCACGGCGCTCAGCTGGTCATAGAGATCAACAAGGTTGAAATCTCCTTGGAGCATCTTCTTGCCCAAATCCTCTGCATCCTTCTGGTCGATTGCATCTTTGGCTTTCTCCAGGAGGGCTTCCAAATCTCCCATCCCCAATAATCTCCCGACAAACCCTTTGGGATTGAAAAGTTCGAGGTCATCTTCCTTCTCGCCGACGCCGATGAACTTGACTTTCGCTCCAGTGACAGCGCATGCGCTCAACGCCCCGCCAGCTTTCGCGGTTCCATCCAGTTTTGTTATGAAAACTCCTGTGACATGGCAGCTCTTGTGGAACTGTTCTGCTTGTTTCTGCGCTGCCTGCCCTATGTCAGCTGATATAACTAGCAGTGTCTCGTCAGGCTGGATGTACTTGTTCAGCCCTTCGATCTCCCTTATCAGGTCGTGCGACAACGCATCCCTTCCTGCAGTATCGACTATCAATAGATCATAATTTTTGTATTCTTTTTCAAACTGCTTGTACACTTCAAGCGCGTCAGTTTGGTTCTTGTTGACGAACGCTGTCACGTTCACCTTCTTCGCCAGCTGCTCAAGCTGCTCAGGAGCTGCAGGCCTGTGGACATCAAGCCCTATGACCGCGACTTTCTTGCCCCTGTTCGAGTAGAATTTGACCAATTTGGATATAGAGGTTGTCTTTCCGCTTCCGAACAGGCCGACCATCATTATCTTGAAGGGCTTCTTCCCCTCGGCTTTAAGCTCAGACTTCTCCTCGCCTAAGAACTTCACAAGCTCCTCGTACACTATGTTGACCAGGTGCTCTCTTTTGGTTATTGCCGGAGGCGTCTTCTCGTTCAATGCCCTGTCTTTTATCCTCTTGCTAAGATCAAAGACTAATTGCACATTGACGTCAGCCTGCAACAGCGCTCTCTGTATGTCTTTCACAAGCTCATCGACAAGCTTCTCATTCACGAATACAGCGCTTGCTATCTTCTTCAAGGTCGCTTTCAGGTTGTCTCCGAGTTTTCCTAGCATGATGCAAGAATGTGATAAGTTAAATTTATAAAACTACTGCTCTAGCTTCTCTCTCATTGCTTTCAAGGGGCTTAGATGCGCCTTTCTGTATGCTCTCAGCATGTTCGGCTTCTGCTTTTTCTCCAGCATTTCAGCCAAGCTCGCCTCAAATATCATGTGGCGCCTGCAATGCTCGCTCTCTCTGGGTGTTGATGCCAGGGTCATGATGAATTCCCATGTGTCTCGTCGCTGCTTGTGCAATTCCTCTGATTCTTCTGGTTGTAAAAATCCAGTGCTCAATCGTGATAGTTCAAGTGCCTGGTCCGCGAAATGCCTCGCCAATTCTCGCTTGTTGCCATACCTTGAGTTTTTCATGAGGTCCATTGCCATGGATAGGTAATTCCTCGCTGCGAGCAGCCTCAGGCGCGATTCAGTCATCAGCCTGTCTCCTTCTTGGTCGCCGCTAGGATTGATTGGCAATGCTTCGTGCAGCACTCCGGCAGCATGGTCTTCTAGCCCGATTTCATTGTAGCCATCTGCGATTTGCTCCAGAACCAGTGCCCGTGTATGCCAGGAATATCCTGATTTCGGCAGTCTTCTGAGGATATGGTACATCTGGTCAAGCCTGTCCTTGAGATCAAGAGGAGAGGGTGGTTCGTGGACAGCAAGCATCATCGTTACTGCCAAGAACAGCGAGTCATCAAAGATGTAGCTTGGGTCTCCTGCGTTTACAGCATCCTCCAGAGAGATCATCGCACATTCGTCGCGGTGCGTCAGGGAAAAATTTGCAGATAGCATCGCGCTGTAGTAGGAAGGCTTGTTATTTGCAGCATACAGGAACTCAAGGATGTCTATTGCATATTCAAGTCGCCGCTTGTCCCCTTCAGGAATCTTCTTCGGGTCTCGGGAAGTCATCGCGAGTGTTATTGCGCGGGCATATCCATGGAGCCTGTCCCTGTATCTCATCAGAGTTTCAGGATTCATGTCCTCTGGCGAGTCCATTCCGGCAAGCATCTCGAAATAGTAGATCGCCTTCCTGTGCTTCAAATGCAAAGTCATGAAAGAAGCGTAAATCTCTATTGGCTTGGTCAAGAGAGGATGTCGTTGCATCACTCCCCTTAGCTCCCATAGCTCTTCTTTTGCAGCAGGCCTTCCGCACGTCAGCAGATGGTCCAATCTTTTGAGAAACCTGACTTCTACCCCTGTTAGTCCTGTCATCAATATCTCCCTTGGTAGCCTGTGAACCTCCTGCGTCGTATTGATATTTAAATCTTGTGTGGAACGAAGTGAAGAATGGATAAAATTTTCTAGAATCTCAGCTCATGAAAACTTATCTTTTTGTTATCAACTAGTGACTTAATGCTCTTCTGCTTCTCGTTCAGGTTTGATTTCCCTGTTTTTATCTCCACGAACTTTATTTCATCCTCGTCAAAGACAATGCCATCGATTGGGTTCCCTATGAACCTGAAATTCTCCTTCTTTCCTGGGAATTCCTTCATGAAAGGAGCGAAATTCTCCCAGTTCTTTCCGTGCTTGACGTACATGCTCCTGTAGTCAAAGCCCATCTTTGAGAGGTTCATCTTGAGGTAGTAGAGCCTTATGGCGAGGAATATTACAATCAGGATTAAAATCGCTATCAATAAAATTTGCAGGTTCATTTTGCATTGAGAGGCAGGTAATACCTCGCATCCCCTGCGTCTATCATCAGCCCGAGGTTCTCTATTCCAGGGCTGACATCAAATACTCTCACTCTTTCAAGAGGTATGTTGTCTATTATCGCTTCCCCTTCCTTCATGCTCGTGGCGAACCTATCCTCTGCTGCTTTTCTCGGAGCGAAGTAATCCCCTTCAGATGAAGTTACCCACATCTCGGGCACTTTCAGCGAGATTTCCTGCTCGTTCAGGTTCACGATCTCGAAGATGACTATGTAAAAAATTCCATCTGCCCTGAAAACCTTTGGTCCTGCGCCAAGGCTCAACGGAATTGACGCTTCCCTGTCGACTTTCTTTATCCTGTAAGACACTCCGTCTACAGACACAGGCTCTCCGTAGCTTAGCCTCACTTCCTTGTCTGGAAGGTCTTCTGCTGGTTCCTCGACATTCGTTGCTTCTTGCTGCTCGCGCGATGATGTTATGAACGCAAGAATTATAACGATGATAGTGAGTATTGCCCAGAAATGAGGCTTCTCATGGAGAGGCTTTTTCTTCCGCCAGAAGCGTTCCTTCTTGAATATGTCCATATACTAGTTGATTCCCTGTTTCTTAATAAATGTATCTTTGAAATCCAGCGGGAATATGTAAGTCCAGTCATTCGAGTCCACATATCTTATGAACTTCCCCTCGAGCTTCGAGATTAGTTCAGATGAGAGCACGAAGTATATCTTCCCGTTGAAGATCTCATCGTTTAGCTCGTTGATATTGTCGCAGTAATCAGCTTCCCATGTTTTCTCGTCGATTATCTTGAGGTCGCAGACCTTCATCTTGTGCAGGTTCCCGTTTGTGTAATAGAAATAGCCTACCATGTCTTCAGGCGCTGGTATGTCGAACTCATCCAGAAGTCTTTCTCCCAAGAAATTTGCATGGATATCATCGCCTTGGATGGAAATCCTCTCCAAGGTTAATCTCAGCCCGTATTCCTGCACCTTTATGTTGGTTTCCAGCGCTTGGATGTCTGGCTGTGGAGTTTCAGGTACGTTTTCTGCAGGCTCTTCGTTGATAGCCTTGGTTTCTTCAGCAGTTTCAGGGCTATTGCAGCCTAGCAAGAACACCAGCCCTATAATCAAGATATAATGTAAACGCATTTTAAAGTATGAAGAAAATAAGATTTAAAAGCTTATCCAAGCCAGTTGTCTATTGACCTGCGCACATAACCAGCTCCGCTTGAGCCGACTTTGCAAACCTCGCCATCTCTTGATGGAGGTATTTCGATTCTTACCCCATCTTGGCATACGACAAGCCTGTCAAAGATGTTGCAATAGCTGTCGCCTTCCTGGTGCCTTGAGCAATATCCGCCGACTATGCTGCCAGTTCCGCGACCACTGCTGCCTAAGACAGTCTTTTTGACCGTGTTCCCGTATAAGATTGCGGCACAATCATATTCCACTTTGTCAATCCTGCCGTTGCTATTTGTATCCAATGCGCCTACATCAGGCCTTAAAAGCAAGGTGTATACCCTGCGTGCGTCTAGAGGATTGGTAAGGCGACTCCTGCTAAGCTGGTATGCAAGCGAAACATCAGATAATGTATCTGCGCTTACATCCCAGTTATTGACATCATCAGGTGAAATCCCGCATTTTGCGAGCTTGCCAGTGTCCATGATGGCTGTAGATGTTGAAAACTGCCCTGTAGGCGTCCCGCCACCAAAATTGAAAGCTAAGAAAGATGCTAACAGTACTATAAATGCTGAGAACAGCACCCTTTTTTCCATGGAAAATATAAGAACAAAGGAATATATAAGGCTTTCTGAAATAATAATGTTTAAAAGTAATGCTTTTTGGAGTAATAAGCCTAGGAGTGGTCAAAATCAAGGAAATAAGGCTCGTGACTGCGGCATTGCCGTATGTCAATAACATACCCCATCTGGGCCATATT